>JABDJB010000057.1 GCA_013003425.1 Gammaproteobacteria bacterium
ACGGGATGATTGAGACATACATCAATGACGGAGAAGCAAGCGACTCCTATGTCGTGATGCTGGTCCCGCAACGCGCAGAGAAAATCGCCGCAGTCAGGGCCCTGCTGCCGAACGTCGAACCAAAAAATGAGTGGGGCGGCGATGTCTATTACGCAGGGATTTTTCACTCCAGGCCCTACGCACTGATGATTGCCCAGAAGTACCAGGCACTCGAGCTGTTTGCGACGGTGAAGAAATTGAAACCCGCCGAATCCGCCGCGAACTGAACTGACGGGACAGTCCTCGACTCAACCTGACCGTGCTTTTAGCTGACCCAGGTGCGGGCGTTGCGGAACATTCGCATCCACGGCGAGTCTTCGCCCCAGGCCGGGTCATGCCATGACATCTGGACGGTGCGGAACACGCGTTCCGGGTGCGGCATCATGATGGTGACACGGCCATCAGTGTTACTGAATCCGGTGACGCCGCCGGGTGAACCGTTGGGGTTGGCGGGGTAGGTTTCGGTCGGGAAGCCCAGGTTGCTGATATAGCGCATGATGGACCCGGGAATCGCGGACGAATTCGCAGCGGAAGCCGCTCCGGCAGTCGGATTACTACCGTTGCGAAACTCGGCGCGACCTTCGCCGTGGGAAACGACAACCGGCAGCCGTGAGCCGGTCATGCCGGCAAGAAAAACCGACGGCGAGTCAGTTATTTCAACCAGGCTCAGACGTGCTTCAAATTGTTCAGAGCGGTTGCGTACAAAGCGTGGCCAGTGCTCGCTGCCGGGCACCAGTTCGTGCAGCGCCGCCAGCATCTGGCAACCGTTGCATACTCCCAGCGCGAATACATCATCACGTTGCAAAAACGTCCGGAATTCGCGTCGGGCTACATCGTTGAACAGGATTGACTTGGCCCAGCCTTCACCGGCGCCCAGCACATCGCCGTACGAAAATCCGCCGCAGGCGACCGCACCACGGAACTCGCGCAGGCTGCGCCGGCCGCTGAGGATGTCGCTCATGTGCACGTCACTGCTTTCGAAGCCGGCGCGGTCGAACGCCGCCGCCATCTCGACGTGGCCGTTGACGCCCTGCTCGCGCAGTATCGCCACTGGCGGTCGCGTGGTGTTTACAAACGGTGCGGCTACATTGTCGGCCGGGTCGAACGACAATTCGGCGGCCAGACCGGGATCATTGCTGTCGAGCAGCCGGTCGTATTCTTCCCGCGCACAGTCCGGGTTGTCGCGCAGCGACTGCATGCGGTAGGTGGTTTCGCTCCAGTTACGCTGCAACTCGAGGCGTGAACGGTCGATAATTTTCTCCGTGCCCAGTGTGACAACAATGCGATCGTGTTCAACCGGGCTGCCGATGACGCTGGCGCATTCAGTCAGGCCGGCGCGCTGCAGGTGCGCTGCTACCCGTGACTCGTCACGCGCCCGCACCTGGATGACAGCGCCAAGCTCCTCACTGAACAGTGCCGCGGCGGGCCGTTCGCCCGGCGCCAGACTGATGTCCAGGCCGCAGCGTGATGCAAAGGCCATTTCGCACAATGTGACCAGCAGCCCGCCATCGGATCGATCGTGATAAGCCAGCAGCAGGTTGGCCTCGCGCAGTGAACCGATGCAATCGAACAGGCCCTTGAGCAGTTCCGGGTGATCGACATCCGGCGTGCTGCCGCCGAGTGCGCCATAAACCTGTGCGAGGCACGAGCCGCCAAGCCGGTCCTGCCCGCCGCCCAGGTCAATCAGCAAAAGGATGGTGCCCGGATCGGCAACAAGCTGTGGTGTCAGCGTGTGGCGCACATCGGTTACCGGGGCGAATGCCGAAACCATCAGCGAAACCGGCGCAGCCACACACTTGTCTGTGCCCTGCTCCTGCCACGCGGTACGCATCGACAATGAATCCTTGCCGACCGGAATTGCCAGCCCCAACGCCGGGCACAGCTCCATGCCGACCGCGTGCACGGTGTCATACAAATCAGCGTCGTCCGTCTCAAATCCGGCCGCTGCCATCCAGTTGGCCGACAAGCGTACGTCGCTTAATTGTGCGATCGGCGCCGCGGCAATATTGGTAATCGCTTCACCTACGGCCAGACGTCCGGAGGCCGGTGCGTTGAGCACCGCCACCGGTGTGCGTTCACCGATCGCCATTGCTTCACCGGTGTATGTGTCAAAACCGCTCAACGTCACGGCTACGTCGGCCACCGGTTCCTGCCACGGCCCAACCATCTGGTCGCGCGCGGTCAGCCCGCCGACACTGCGGTCACCAATGGTGATCAGAAAGCGTTTGTCGGCAATGGCGGGAAATACCAGCAGTCGACACAGGGCATCGGTCAGGTCGATGCCCTGGCCGTCGAAGTCGTCGCGCGGTGGTGTGCCCCGGACAACCTCGCGCTGCGTTTTTGGCGGGTTGCCCAGCAGCGTGGCCATCGGCATTTCGATGGGCATGTTGTCAAAATGACGGTCGGTAACCTGCAGGTGCGGCGCTTCTGTCGCTTTACCGATCACGGCAAAGGGACAGCGTTCGCGGGCGCACAAGGCGGAAAACTCCGGCAGCCGGTCCGGCTCGATCGCCAGCACGTAGCGTTCCTGCGCCTCGTTGCACCAGATCGCCATGGGCGACATGCCTGGCTCGTCATTTGGCACTTCGCGCAGCTCAATCTGGCCGCCACGCCCACTGTGGTCGAGCACTTCGGGTACGGCATTGGACAAACCACCGGCACCTACATCGTGTACCAGCACAATCGGGTTCTCATCGCCCTGTGCCCAGCAGGCGTCAATCACTTCCTGCGCGCGGCGCTGCATCTCCGGGTTGCCACGCTGCACTGAGGCAAAATCCAGGTTTTCATCCGACTGTCCGGATGACATCGATGAAGCAGCGCCACCACCCAGGCCTATCTGCATCGCCGGACCACCGAGCACGACAATCAACGCGTCGACCGGCACATCATCTTTTTCTACATGCCCGGGGCGTACGTTGCCCATGCCCCCGGCGAGCATGATCGGCTTGTGATAACCGCGTCTGTAGTCATGACCGGGAACAGCTTGCTCGTAGCTGCGGAAATAGCCGGCAAGCGCCGGGCGGCCGAACTCATTATTGAAGGATGCTGCGCCGATTGGCCCTTCCAGCATGATGTCCAGCGCAGACACGATGCGCGACGGCTTGCCGTAGGGCTGCTCCCAGCCGTGCTCGAACCCGGGTATTCGCAGGTGCGACACGCTGAACCCGGTCAGCCCGGCCTTTGGTTTGGCGCCGCGCCCGGTGGCTGCCTCATCGCGAATTTCCCCGCCCGAACCGGTGGCCGCACCCGGGAACGGCGAGATCGCTGTCGGGTGGTTGTGCGTTTCCACCTTCATGAGCACGTGCACGTCTTCTTCGCTGTAGCCGTACTGGCCGTCATAGGGGTTGGCGAAAAAGCGCTGCGCACGCGAGCCGGCCACGACAGCGGCATTGTCACGATAGGCCGACAGCACGCCGTCAGGGGTTACGCGGTGTGTGTTGCGGATCATCGCGAACAGCGAACGCTCCTGCGGTATGCCGTCAATCGTCCACTCAGCATTGAAAATTTTATGCCGACAGTGCTCGGAATTGGCCTGCGCAAACATCATCAGCTCTGCATCGGTGGGATTGCGTGCCGCACGCAGGTAAAACTCGTACAGGTATTCAATCTCTGCCGGCGACAGCGCCAGGCCGAGACTGCTGTTTGCTTCGAGCAATGCATCAAGACCTGCGGTTTTCAGCGCTATGTGCGTGACCGGCGCGGGCGGCGCGTGGTCAAACAATGCGGCAGCAGCACTGCGCTCGCTCAATACGGTTTCGGTCATGCGATCGTGCAGAAGCGCGCCCATATCGGCCAGCTCGTCGGCGCCCACCTCGCCTTGACATTCCAGCCGGTACTCCACGCCGCGCTCGATTCGGCTTACTGCCGTCAGACCACAGTTGATCGCAATATCGGTGGCCTTGCTCGACCACGGCGAAATAGTCCCGACACGCGGGATTACCAGCAGCTGCCCGGGCGCCATCCAGTGCGGCGGCGACGAGCCGTAATGCAGCAGGCGCGCGAGCAGTTCGCTTTCTTCGTGGTTGAGTTCGCGCTCCGCCTCGACCAGGTGCATATAGCGCGCATCCAGCCCGACGATCCGCGCGTCAAGGCGGCGCAGCTGTTCCAGTTTTTTTGCCAGGCGGAATTCCGACAGCGCAGCGGCGCCCGGCAGCAGCAGGGTTAACGATTCAGTCGACATCGAGCCACTCCAGCCCTTCGTCCTGGTCGGCGATATGAACATCGCCCGCACCGCACTCCAGCGCACCGGCCAGCGCGGCGCGCGCCTTGTCGGTCGTGTTATTGGTATCGGAAAGATGCACAGCGACCACATGCTGCAGCCGTGAGCAGTCCATGCCGGTAACCATACCGGCAGCCTGCTCGTTGCTCAGGTGACCGTAATTACTGCCGACACGATTTTTAAGGTGTGCAGGATACGGCCCGGCGGCCAGCAGCTCGGGCGCGTGATTGCACTCCAGCGCCAGCGCGTCGCAGCCGCTGTATATCTGCAGCATGTGCTTGCTGACGTGACCGGTGTCGGTGAGCACGCCCAGCCGCCGGTTGCCATCGCTGAATACATACTGGCACGGCTCACGTGCATCGTGTGGCACCGGCGTTGGCTGGATTTCCAGGTCGCCGATGTTAAATTTTTCGTGGCAATTGACCAACTGCAGACGTGCGAGATGAGAATCGCGCACCGCCGCGCGGGTGCCCGGTGTCATCCACAGCTCAATATCGTGCTGGCGACAGAAACGCACGGCGCCAGCGACATGGTCGCCGTGTTCATGGGTAATGAGCACCGCACTCAGCTCGCCTGGCTTGCGGCCCAGGCGGCGCACACGCCGCGCGGTTTCCTTTGCCGAAAAACCGCAGTCGAGCATCACGCAGGTATCGCCGGCCTCGATCAGTGCCGCATTGCCGCGGCTACCACTGCCCAGGTAAGAAAACCGCAGCTTGCTCACTACCGGCCCGTCGTCACTGGTCGCCGGAGCCGCCATGACGCGGCGGGAAACTCACCGGAAACGGCGTTATCTTGCTGCCATCGGAGTCGCTGATCTTGCTCACACCCTGACGATCGACCTGGTCGATCCTGACGATGGCATGCATTGGCACCCAGGTGCGTTCGACGCCGTCGAACTCATCACGAAGGCGCTCTTCCGACGGATCGACTACCACGCCACCGCGCTCGCCGAACACCATGCCTTCGATACAGACAAACCCGAGCAGACCGGCGTCACTGACATCACGGGCGTAGACCTCGTAGATCTTGCCGTGGTTGTGAAAGGTGATGCGGTAAAGTTTTTTTTCAGGCATGTGCCGCACTCGTTGAATAGCCGCAGTATGCCACAGCACGGCTGCAGCAAATGTCACAAAAAAGCATTAACGGAACAGCCAGAACAGCAATGCCAGCAAACCGACAATAAGCGCGGCGGCAATCCACACAATCGGTCCGGGTCGCGCCGTTTCAGGGATCTGCCCGCCCATCATCGGGCGAATGTCCTCGCCGGACTCGGAGGCCTCGATTACCCTGCGGCGCAGCTGGCGATAAGCAGGCATGCTCAGCCGGCCGAACTGGTGGTCGGTCGACAGCTGTCGCAAGGCCTGCGCCAGCTCCTGTTCGCGTCTGTCTTCGTTTCCTGACACTGTCTAATCCGCGTCGCTAAACTCGATCACCGCAGCTGTAATGTTGTCGCTGGCCTCGCCTGCCAGTGCCTCGGTCAGCAGGGCCTCGCAGGCGGCGTCGCTATCCCCGTTGCCCAGGCAGCGTGCCAGCGTGGCATCGTCGAGATCCTTGTACAGGCCGTCGCTGCACAGCAGATAACGGTCACCGCTCTGTATCTGCCGCAGTTCGACGTCAAGATGGAGATCCTCGGTGCCGCCGACCGCCCGGGTAATGACATTCGCCAGCGGGTGATGCTCGGCATCTTCCGGGCGCAGTTCGCCGGTCTGGACCATCATTTCCACCTGGCTGTGGTCGACGGTCATTTTCTCGAACACTCCATCTCGCAGCCGGTAGGCGCGGCTGTCACCGGCCCAGATAATGACCACGTGATGGCCCATCACCAACAGGCCCACCACTGTGCTGCCGATGGTACGTGCCCGGGGTGCACCGGATTCGTAAAGATTGAGGTTGACGTCCAGTAGGCGGTCTTCCACCTCGTCGAGAAAATCGGCCGGGTTGTCATGGCGCTGCACGTCGCTCAGCGACTCGACGATCATGCGGCTGGCTACGTCACCGGCTTCGTGGCCACCCATCCCGTCGGCAACTACCCACAGGCCGCGGCGCGGAAGCGCCAGGCAGGCATCCTCATTGATCTCGCGAACTTTCCCGGTATGGGTTGCGGTTGCCGACTCCCAGCGGTACGTCGGATCGCTCAAGCGGTGTCTCTCCTGAACTGCGAAAGTTCGAGCAAGTTTTTCATTTTGGTTCGTAAGCTACTACGCCGACTGAGCTTCGTGACCCGCAGCGTCACCGATGACGCTGCGAAATATGGCGGAGAGGGTGGGATTCGAACCCACGGTACGCGTAAGCGCACACTTGATTTCGAGTCAAGCCCGTTCGACCACTCCGGCACCTCTCCGCAAGGCTCCGGTATCATAATGAAACTGCCCGGTTCTGGCTATCATCCGTTGGGGGGTGGCGTGCGCCTTGTAATCGCCATATTAATGCTCGACGCGTGCGTGTTCCTGAGCACCTGCTCGGTACCGCCGCCGCTGCTCGATACCATCCTCGAGCGCGGCACCCTGCGCGTGGTCACCCGCAACAGCCCGACCACCTATTTCTGGGCCAGCGACGGGCCGGCCGGGCCGGAATACGAGCTGGCGCGCGCATTTGCCGACAGCCTGGGCGTACGGCTGGAAATCTACAGCGCCGACACCTTCGACGGCGTCATTCCGGACCTGCTCAATTACCGTGCCGATATCGCCGCCGCCGGGCTGACGATCACCGAGCAGCGCGCCAGTGAGCTTGTCTTCGCCCCGCCCTACCAGGAAATTTCTCAGCAGGTGGTGTACCGCATGGGACGCAAGCGCCCGCGCGAGATCAATGATCTGCTTGGCAAACACATCGCGGTGACCGCCGGCAGCAGCCACGCGGAGGTGCTGCGGGAAATCCAGCAGGAGCTGCCGGGCCTGGCATGGACCGAGGTGCCGGCCAGTGACGGTGACCAGCTGATGTACGAGGTCGCGCAGAAAAACTACGACGTGACCGTTACCGACTCCAACGAGTTCGAGATCAGCCGCCGGTATCACCCGGCACTGCGTACCGCCATGACTCTGGGCGAGAAAGACCAGCTGGCGTGGGCACTGCGGCGGCGCGAGGATCCGAGCCTGTACCAGGCCGTCAGGGAGTTTTTTGACAGCGCTGATGGCCAGGCCCTGGTTGCCAGCCTGCACGACAAATACTACGACGACCGCAATGAACTGGACTATGTCGGCACGCGCCGCTTCCTGCGTCACGTCGAGTCGCGGCTGCCGCAGTACAAGGCGCTGTTCCAGGCTGCCGCGGTACAGAACGAACTCGACTGGCAGCTGCTGGCTGCGGTGGGTTACCAGGAATCACACTGGGACCACAGTGCTGTCTCCCCAACCGGCGTGCGCGGCATCATGATGCTGACAAAGGCCACTGCCAGGCAGCTCGGCATCAAGGACCGGCTCGATCTGCAAGCCAGCATTTTTGGCGGCGCCCGTTACCTGAAACGCCTGCGCCAGAAGATTCCGGAACGCATTCCGGAACCGGACCGAACCTGGATGGTGCTGGCGGCCTACAACGTTGGTTTTGGCCATCTCGAAGATGCACGAATACTGACCCAACGTCACGGCAAGGACCCGGATCGCTGGATCGACGTTCGCGAGCACCTGCCGCTGCTGGCCCAGCACAAATACCACAGCACACTAAAGCGCGGCTATGCCCGGGGCTGGGAGCCGGTCATTTATGTCGACAATATTCGCAACTACTACGACCTGCTGCAGTGGTATCACTCCGACCGCAACCGTGAGACTCCGGTTACCGCCAGTGCATCAGCGCCGCGCGGCGAAAAACGACTGCAGCATCTCGCCACACTTGTCGGCCAGTAAGCCGCCGGACACGTCTACCTGATGATTGAGCGCGGCAGACCGTGTGACATCGAGCACGCTGCCGCAGGCACCGGTCTTCGGATCGGCCGCGCCGTAGACCAGCCGCGTGACGCGCGCATGGACAATGGCGCCGGCGCACATCGCACAGGGCTCAAGCGTGACATACAAAGTAGCGCCGTTGACGCGATAGTTTTTCACGGCCGCACCGGCATCGCGTAGGGCGAGTATTTCTGCGTGCGCTGTCGGGTCGTTGGTGCTGATCGGGCGATTCCAGCCTTCGCCAAGCACCTGCCCGGCGCTTGTGATCACGGCGCCAACCGGTACTTCACCGGCCTGCTCCGCACGCCGCGCCAGCAACAGCGCGTGCTCCATCCAGCGTTCGTCGGCGAGTGAAAAGGCCATACCGGCAATTCTCTCACTGGCGTGTACGCAGTCAATGCAGTGCGGGCTACTCCGCACAGGGGCATACGCGAAAACCGGAAGCGGCATTCAGGCAGCATTCGCCCCTGCCCCGTGGGCGACTGTTGCTGACGATCTTATCCAGCCCACGAAGCAGTCCTGCCCGCCCGGAAGGGCGTATAGTCATTCTGGAAACGTCTTATAACCCGCTAATATTGCTTGTTATTATGATGGCAGGTTTCGCGAAACTTGCCCGCGGCAGAGCAGCCTACTCCCACTCGATCGTTGCCGGCGGTTTGCCCGAGATATCGTAAGTGACCCGGGATACTCCATCGATCTCGTTGATGATGCGATTCGACACCCGGTCGAGAAACTCGTACGGCAGGTGGGCCCAGCGCGCCGTCATGAAATCGACGGTTTCTACCGCGCGCAAGGCAATTACATAGTCGTATTTGCGCGCATCGCCCATCACCGCCACCGAACGCACCGGCAGGAACACCGCGAACGCCTGGCTCACCTTGTCGTACAGACCGGCAGCACGCAGTTCGGAAATAAAAATATGGTCGGCCTCGCGCAGCAACGCCGCAGATTCGGCATGCACTTCACCGAGAATCCGCACGCCCAGGCCGGGGCCGGGAAACGGATGCCGAAACACCATGTCATACGGTAATCCCAGCTCGAGACCTATTGTACGCACCTCGTCCTTGAACAGTTCACGCAACGGCTCGACCAGCTTCATGCGCATATGCTCCGGCAGGCCGCCGACATTGTGATGCGACTTGATCACGTGTGCCTTGCCGGTGCTGGCGCCGGCTGACTCGATCACGTCGGGGTAAATCGTGCCTTGCGCGAGAAAGCCGATATTTGCAAGTCTGCCGGCCTCGTCCTCGAATACGTCGATAAACGTGCGGCCGATAATTTTGCGTTTATCTTCCGGATCGGCGACCCCCTGCAGTGCTGACAGAAAACGATCCGCCGCATCGACACGGATGACGCGCACGCCCATGTGCTCGCCAAAGGTGGCCATTACTTCGTCACCCTCTTTTTTGCGCAGCAGGCCGGTATCTACAAACACACACGTCAACTGGTCGCCGATGGCCCGGTGCAGGAGTGCTGCCACAACGGACGAATCGACCCCTCCGGACAGGCCCAGCAAAACGCCGCCATCACCAACCGTTTCGCGTACATTCGCAATCGCGTCGTCGATAATGTTTTCGGACTGCCACAGTGCGGCGCAGCCACAGATATCCCGCACAAAACGCCTGATAATGCGCTTGCCCTGGCGGGTGTGCGTCACCTCCGGATGGAACTGCAGCCCGTAAAACTGACGACCCTCGTCAGCCATGCCGGCAAGCGGCGCGCTGGCGGTCTCGGCGATCACCTGGAAACCGGGCGGTAACGATTCAACCCGGTCGCCGTGGCTCATCCAGACATCAAGCAATGCCTGCCCATGTTCATCGGCGTGATCCTCGATACCTTCGAGCAGGCTACTGCTGCCCGTAATATGAACGCGGGCATAGCCGAATTCCTTGCTGCTGGAGGTATCGACGCGGCCACCCAGCTGCGCCGCCATGGTCTGGAAGCCGTAGCAGATTCCCAGCACCGGCACGCCGAGTTCGTAGACCAGCTCGGGGGCCACCGGCGGTGTCTCCAGCGTTACTGACTCCGGGCCACCCGACAGAATTACTCCACGCGGAGAGAACTGCGCAACGGCGCTTTCGCCCACGTCCCACGGCATGATCTCGCAGTAGACTCCCTGCTCGCGAACCCTGCGTGCTATCAGCTGGGTGTACTGCGAGCCAAAGTCGAGAATCAGGACGCGCTCAGCGTGAATATCGGGCGCCGGGTTCGTACTCATATCAATCGCGACGTCCGAAACGGTAGTTGGGCGGCTCCTTGGTAATAGTCACATCGTGCACATGACCCTCCACCACGCCGGCACCACTGACGCGCACGAACACCGGATCGCTGCGCATCGCTTCGATGTTGACGCTGCCGGTATAGCCCATCGACGAACGCAGTCCGCCGGCAAGCTGGTGAACAATTTTTATTACGCTACCCTTGTAGGGCACACGGCCCTCGACCCCCTCCGGCACAAGCTTTTCAACTTCGTCAGTGGGATCCTGGAAGTAGCGCTCGGCGGAGCCATGACGCTGCGCCATTGCGCCGAGCGAGCCCATGCCGCGATAGGTTTTATAAGAGCGGCCCTGGTACAGCTCCACTTCGCCGGGCGATTCCTCGGTGCCGGCAAACAGTCCACCGATCATCACGGTGTGAGCGCCGGCAGCAATGGCTTTGGCAATATCGCCGGAATAGCGTATGCCGCCATCGGCAATAAGCGGCACGCCAGTACCCTGCAGCGCCGCCGCGACATTACTGATCGCGGTTACCTGAGGCATGCCGACACCGGCTACTACCCGGGTTGTGCAGATTGAACCGGGCCCGATGCCAACCTTGACCGCATCGGCGCCGGCCTCGACCAGCGCGCTGGCCGCTTCTGCCGTGACGATATTGCCACCGATCAGCGCCAGATCAGGCCATGCCTGGCGGATGCCACGCACAGTCTGCAGCACGCTCGCAGTGTGCCCATGCGAAGTATCCACGACAATAACGTCAACACCGGCTTCGACCAGCGCGCCAACGCGGTCCATGGTGTCAGCGCTGGTGCCAACGGCGGCGCCCACGCGCAATGCGCCACGCTCATCCTTGCTGGCGTTGGGAAAGTCCTTGGCTTTCTGGAAATCCTTGACCGTAATCATGCCCTTGAGCTGATAACCGTCTGCGACTACCAGAACTTTTTCAATGCGGTGCTTGTGCAGCAGCGCCAGCACTTCATTCTTGGGTGCGTTCTCCGGCACGGTGACCAGTTTGTCCTGCGGCGTCATTACCGTACTTACCGGCGCATCGAGCTGGGTTTCGAAGCGGATGTCGCGATGCGTGACGATGCCTACCACCTTGCTGCCGTCCACGACCGGAACACCGGAGATGTTCTTCTCCCGGGTCAGTTCGATTACCTGGCGGATGGTCAGATCGGGCGTAACCGTGATCGGGTCGGTGATAATTCCGCTTTCGTATTTTTTGACACGGCGCACCTCACGCGCCTGTGCCTCTGCGGTCATGTTTTTGTGGATAAAGCCGAGGCCGCCTTCCTGCGCAAGGGTGATCGCCAGCCTCGCTTCGGTAACCGTATCCATAGCCGCCGAAACCAGCGGCAGCTGCAGCGAGATGGTGCGGGTGAGCTGCGTGCCCAGATCGACATCGCGCGGCAGTATTTCGGAGTACGCGGGCTGTAGCAGCACATCGTCGAATGTGAGGGCTTCCTGGATGACGCGCATATACTTTTCCCGCTGACCGTACGTTAACCGGCCATTTTACGGGGCGCAGATTTGCCGGTAAAGACGACAATGCGCCGGGGCGACTCAATTGGCATGAATGCCTTATCATTACTGGATGGACACCCCCGACAACCCGCAGCTGGACCTGGTCCCTGGCCGCGACATCTACTCGGTTGCGCGCCTCAACCGCGAGGTGCGGGCGCGGCTGGAATCGGGATTCGGGGCGGTTTGGGTTGAGGGCGAGCTGTCCAACGTCAGCACGCCCCGCTCCGGTCATATTTACTTCACGCTCAAAGACGATCGCGCACAGGTGCGCTGCGCCATGTTCTCGTCACGCAAGCGTACGCTGGGCTTTCGCCCGGCCAACGGTACCCAGGTGCTGGTTAATGCGCGCCTGTCTGTCTACGAACCACGCGGCGACTACCAGCTCATAGTCGAAAGCATGGAGGAAGCGGGCGAAGGTGCTTTGCGCCGCGCGTTCGAGCAGCTGAAAAAGAAGCTTGCCGCCGAAGGCCTGTTTGCTGCCGAAAACAAGCAACCCCTGCCTGCAGTGCCGCTACGCATAGGCATTATTACCTCACCTACCGGCGCTGCGCTGCGTGACGTGCTCAAGGTGCTGCGGCGACGATTCCCCGCAATACCGGTGCTCGTTTACCCGGTGTCGGTACAGGGAGCCAAAGCCCCCGGCGAAATCGTTGCGGCAATCAGGCTGGCGCAAGAACGCGCCGAGTGTGATGTGTTGCTGCTCACCCGTGGCGGCGGTTCGCTGGAAGATCTGCAGGCATTCAACGAAGAGGCCGTTGTACGCGCCGTCGCTGAATGCGATATACCCGTAATCTGCGGGGTCGGTCACGAGATCGATTTCAGTATTGCTGATTTCGCTGCCGACCAGCGCGCCCCGACACCGTCGGCGGCAGCCGAAATGCTGGTGCCTGACCGTCACGAATGGCTGCGCGGCCTGGTCACCACGGCCAATCGGCTGGTCAACAGCGTCAGACAGGCGGTCGGCCAGGCACACCAGAAACTGGTTTATGAAACCCGGCGGCTCGACCAGCAGCATCCGGGACAGCGGCTGCGCCAGCAAACGCAGCGTCTCGACGAACTTGAGCAGCGGCTGGCAACGCACATGCGCCATCGGGTCGAGAGCCTGCGCGGCCGGCTGGCGCAGGCACAGACGCATCTGCAGCGTGTCTCACCACGTCACCGGCTGGCGCGCACCGGGGACGCGCTGCAGGGCACTCAGCAGCGCCTGGCTGCGGCGACGCGGGCAACAATCGATGGTTTCAACAGGCGGCTGTCGGTAGCCGCCCGGGCACTCGATGCGGTGAGCCCGCTGGCCACACTCGACCGTGGCTACGCAATCGTCACTGCCGGTAACAAGATCGTGCGTGACGCGACCAGACTGAAACAAGGCGACGCCATCGAAGCGCGCGTCGCTCGCGGTATCATAGAAGCAACAGTAACCGGCACCCGGAAAGAGAAGGAATAACTATGCGAGCCGTTCTTGCAATACTGTGTCTGGCCGTCATCGCACCAGCCGCTCAAGCGCTGCCACAACATCTGCCGGTGCCCGGTGGCGTAGCGATACTTGACATACCGGACCTGGACGGCGCCGCACCGCTTGCAACCTTCAATGGCAAGCGCGTGCTGGTGCAGATGGATGGCGATCGCTGCGTAGCACTCGTTGGACTGCCCCTTAGTACCAAACCCGGTGAGCATGCGCTCGAGCTGGAGGGCGTAAAAGGGACACGTGCACGACTGACGTTTACCGTCGACAGGAAAGAGTACGAAACACAGCGACTGACAATCTCCAACAAGCGCAAGGTTAACCCGACCGAGGAAGATCTGGTGCGTATCGGCAAGGAACGCAAGCGCATCAATGCTGCACTCGAAGCGTGGACAGAAGTTGCTGCGGTAGAGACTACGCTGATGCGGCCACTGCCGGGGCCGCAGAGCAGCCCGTTTGGCCTGCGCCGTTTTTACAACGACCAGCCACGCAGCCCGCATAGCGGCATGGACATTGCGGCAGACGAAGGTACGCCTATCTACGCCGCCGGCACCGGCGTCGTGAACGAAACCGGTAACTACTTTTTTAATGGCAGTACGGTTTTCATTGACCACGGCCTGGGGCTGGTCACTATGTATTGCCACATGAGTGAGATAAAAGTCGAGCCAGGACAGTCGGTTGCAAAAGGCGACGTGATCGGCCTGGTCGGCATGACCGGCCGGGTAACCGGACCACACCTGCACTGGAGCGTGACGCTCAACGATGCCCGCGTGGACCCGGCGCTGTTCCTGCCACCGGAACCCCCCGCCAATTAGCACAACCTGTCAGCGGCCACGTGGCAGCGGCCGTGTGGGAGCGACCGTGTGGGAGCGGCTTCAGCCGCGACTACCAGGAATCAAGGTCAGGCAGTCGCGACTGAAGTCGCTCCCACGGGGAACTGATCGCGGGCAGTCGCGACTGAAGTCGCTCCCACGGGGAACTGATCGCGGGCAGTCGCGACTGAAGTCGCTCCCACGGGGA
>JABDJB010000058.1 GCA_013003425.1 Gammaproteobacteria bacterium
CGCGAAATTGACGAAGGACGCTTTGTCGACCTGATAGAGGTCGATGCCGCATCGCGGACAAAGGTCGACGATACCCGCGAGCTGCTTGATAACGTGCAGTATCGTCCCACTCGTGGCGTGTTCAAGGTGTACCTCATTGACGAAGTGCATATGCTGTCAAAGCACTCTTTCAACGCATTGCTCAAAACCCTCGAAGAGCCGCCGGAGCACGTCAAGTTCCTGCTGGCAACGACCGACCCGCAGAAGCTTCCCGTCACGGTGCTGTCGCGCTGCCTGCAGTTCAACCTGAAGAAGTTGCCGCTGGATCTTATTGTCGAACGGCTGCGGCTCATCACCGGCAGCGAGGAGGTTGAAACAGACGAGGGCGCACTGCTGCGGCTGGCGCGCGCCGCCGATGGCAGCATGCGTGATGCACTCAGTCTGCTCGACCAGGCGATTTCTTTTGGCGACGGCAAGCTGACCGATGCCGAGGTGCTCACCATGCTGGGCAGCATCGATCGCCAGGAAATCGCCGCCATCCTGCAGGCAGTTGTAGCCGGCGATGCGCCGGGCGTCATGCAGGGAATTGCAGCGATGGATGAACATGCGCCCGATTACGAAGCAGCGCTGGGTGATATTGCCAGCCTCCTGCAGCGTGCCGCCCTGGCCCAGCTGGTCCCGGATGCCATTGATGACAGCCACGGCGATCGCGAACTGGCGATGGCGCTGGCCGGGGTAGCATCGGCCGATGAGTTGCAGCTTTATTACCAGATTGCGCTCATCGGGCGACGCGACCTCTATCTCGCGGCCAACCCGCGTGGCGGCTTCGAGATGGTGCTGCTGCGCATGCTGGCATTTCGTCCTGCCGGCCCGGGTGACAGCGCCGGCACTGACGCCCCGGTGCGGAAAGCCGCAGCGAAGCCCAAAGCCGCATCAACAACTGCGCAAAAGAAGCCGCCGGTGGCAACGGCAGCGCCACAAACGACAACGAAACCGGACCCGCAACCGGCGCAGGTGCAAAAACCGAAACCTGCCATCGCGACAGACGGGCAGGTGGACTGGGCCGGCATTATCGAGCAGGTTAACCTGCGCGGCGCCGCCCGCGAACTGGCCGCCAATTGCGAGTTCAGCCGGCGCAAAGGTCATGTGTGGCACCTGACGCTTGACGAGCGTCACGCGCATTTACTCACCGATCAGCAGCGCGATCGCCTGGGTGCTGCGTTGAGCGAAGTGACCGGCGCAGAGGTATCACTAAGGATTAAACTGGGCAAGCCGGCTGCGGCGACGCCTGCCGAGAAAAAAGTACAGGCAGCAGAAGACGAACTGGATGCTGCACGCGATAATATTGCCAGCGACCCCAACGTCAAGGCGTTGAAAGACCTTTTTGGTGCGTCGGTAGTGGAAGACTCTGTGCGCCCGACAGACAATGGCGAGAACGGCGCCTGAACCGGAGATGAGGACGGAATGAAGCAGCTTTCCAAGTTGATGAAGCAAGCCCAGCAGATGCAGGAAAACATGCAGAAGATGCAGGAGGAGCTGAGCCAGCACAAAGTAACCGGCGAGGCCGGTGGCGGCATGGTCAGTGTCGTAATGGACTGTCGCCATGGTGTGCATGCAATTAACATCGACGAGCAGGTGCTTGGAGACGACAAGGATATGCTCGAAGACCTGGTGGCGGCGGCAATCAACGATGCCGTGCGTAAGGTCGAAGAAACAACCAAGGAAAAATTTTCCGGTCTGACCGGCGGGATCAACCTGCCCGGCATGAACCTGCCATTTTAGAAATTCGTAGTGCTTTTCTCTCCCAGGCTGCAGCAATTGATCGATGCCTTGCGATGTTTGCCCGGTGTCGGGCCGAAAACAGCGCAGCGCATGTCGTTTCACCTGCTTGAACGCGACCGTGACGGTGCAGGTCATATAGCGTCGTCTATAGCTGACGCACTGGAGCACATAGGCCACTGCAGTCGTTGCCGCATGCTCACCGAAAAGGATGTTTGCGAAATCTGCTCGGCGTCCAGCCGTGATGATGCGCTGTTGTGTATTGTTGAAACGCCGGCCGACGTGATTGCGGTGGAGCAGTCAGCGGCCTATCGCGGTCGTTTTTTCGTTCTGATGGGCCATCTGTCGCCACTCGATGGCATTGGGCCTGACGAACTGGGGCTGGACCTGCTCAAGGAGCGGCTCGGCGACGGCGCTATCAGGGAAGTGATCCTTGCCACCAACCCCACCGTGGAAGGTGAGGCCACCGCGCACTACATTGCCGAGCTTGCCGGTCGCGCCGGTATCGCCACGACGCGTATTGCGCACGGCGTGCCCGTCGGTGGTGAACTCGAATATGTCGATGGCGGCACGCTTACGCACGCCTTTGTCGGGCGCAAGGCCTACGAGTAGTTGTCCGGATCAATAGCCGCCAGGCGTTCGACCAGGTGGCAATAGCTTTCGTAGCGTCGCCGGCTGATTCCGCCGTGCTCCAGTGCCGCTTTCACGCCACAGTCCGGTTCCGCCAGGTGGCGGCAGTCAGCAAAGCGACACTGCGAAGCGGCTTCGGCAAACTCAATGAAACCGGTCGCCAGTTGTCGCGCTGATACCGGCGGCGGCGCGTAATCGCGTACACCGGGTGAATCGATGACCTCGCCACCATTGCCCAGGTGATGCAGGATAGACGCCGTCGTGGTGTGGCGACCCTCGCCGCTGCCATCCGATAACGTCTGTGTGCGGCTGTCGAGGCCAGGGATCATTGCGTTAAGCAGTGACGACTTGCCGACGCCGGACTGGCCAACGAGGATGCTGGTCTGGCCCGACAGCAGGTCCATCAATGGCGCCAGGCCGTCAGGCTGGCAGGCAGAAACGGTTACCGTCAGATAGCCAAGCGCGGCAAAGCCTGCCAGGTTGAGCGTGGCGATATCGCTCTTGTTGCCCACAACTGCGGCGCTGACCCCCACAAGTTCGGCAGCAACCAGATAGCGGTCGACCAGCGAATAGTCTGGCTCTGGTTGCGGCGCGATTACCACTACGATCTGGCTCATGTTGGAGGCGATTACCTCGGTGCGACCCCGACGGTCGGGGCGAGCAAGCTCGGTGCGGCGCGGCAGGATCTCGACGACAACCCCGTCGCCAACGTCGGTCTGTTCGAGTCGCCAGCGCACTTCGTCGGCGCAAACTGGCCGCAGTCGGCGGCCCTTCATCGCACAGTGATAACGGTTGTGCGCGTGGTCTTCAACGACCGCGTGGCGTCCATGTGCGGCAACGACACGGCCCGAACTGATGCTTTCGTTGTTCGGGTCGGCCTTCATGGACGGCGCTTTGTCAGGCGGCCAGTTCGCTGAGCCGTGCTACCCGCGCGGTAGCCGGTGGGTGGGAATCGTAAAAGCCTGAGTGCAGCGCATCGGGCGTAAGCGTCGTGGCGTTATCCCGGTACAGCTTGCACAGCGCGGTTATCAGTGCGCTGGCATTGCTCTGTTCGGCCGCATAAACATCAGCTTCGAATTCGTCGCGGCGTGAAAGGTACGACATCAGTGGCGTGAGCGGGAAAGTAAATACCGGCACCACCATGACAAACAGCAACAGCGCCATGTGGTTGGACGGCGTGTCCACACCCAGCGCACCAAAGAACCATGGTTTTGTGATCAGCCAGCCAAGCAGGGCAAGCCCGGCCAGGCTGAGGGCAAAGCTGAGCAGCAGGCGCCGCAGCACATGGCGCTTGCGAAAGTGGCCCAGCTCGTGGGCCAGTACAGCCTCAATTTCTTCGTGGCCGAGGCTTTCCATCAGGGTGTCGAAAAATACGATGCGCTTGTTATTGCCGACGCCGGTGAAGTAGGCGTTGCCATGGGTGGACCGGCGTGAGCCGTCCATGACAAAGATGCCCTTGCTGCGGAAACCGCAGCGGTTCAGCAGCTGCTCAATACGCTGCGCCAGTTCCTGGTTCGGCAAGGGCGAAAACTTGTTGAACAGCGGTGCAATAAACGCCGGATAGGCCCAGGTGATCAACAGCGTAAAGCCGACCCACACCGCCCAGGTGTAAAGCCACCAGAATTCGCCGGCACGCTCCATCAACCAAAGTATCACTGCGATAAGCGGTACGCCGAGCAGTAGCATCAGCACCAGGCCCTTGACCAGGTCGGCGACAAACAGCCGCGGCGTGGTCTTGTTAAAGCCATAACGTGCCTCAATGCCAAACGTTCGGTAGACCGACATCGGCAGGTCGAGTGCTGCCATGATGATCATGGCGCTGACTATGACCGCCACGCCGGTGAGCAGCGTGCCCAGCCCGGCATCACGCCACAGGCCATCCAGCAGGGCCAGGCCGCCACCCAGTGTCCAGCCGAGCAACAGCGCGGTATCGATAATTTCTGACACCATGCCGGTACGCACCCGGGTTGCCGAATAGTCGGCAGCCTTCTGGTGGTCAGCAAGTGAAATGGTCTCGTCGAACGGTTGCGGTACACGATCGCGATGGGCGCGTACGGCCGACACCTGGCGGCTGGCCAGCCACAGGCGAAATGCCGTTCCGGCCAGCAACAGGATGAGAAAAGCAGTGGTGAGCGGATGCATCGAGATTTCAACAGCTTGCGGGGCGTCAAAGCTTAGCCTCTGTTAGAATCAGTCGCAACTGCCAATTCGCGATTTCGCTATGTCAAAACACGCCGACAATCTCATCTGGATCGACCTGGAAATGACCGGGCTTGATCCGCTGAACGACTACATCATCGAAATCGCTACGCTGGTGACCGATCGGTATCTCAATGTCCTGTCTGAAGGGCCTGTTCTGGCGATCCACCAGCCAGACGAGGTGCTGGACGGAATGGACGAGTGGAACACGCGACAGCATGGCAATTCCGGCCTGACCGACCGAGTCCGTAACAGCACTACCAACGAACGCGATGCCGCAGCGGCGACCATCGAGTTCCTGGCGCAGTTTGTCGAGGCTGGCATATCCCCGATGTGCGGAAACTCCATTTGCCAGGACCGGCGTTTCCTGGCGCGCTGGATGCCCGACCTGGAGCGTTATTTTCACTATCGCAACCTCGACGTCAGCACGCTGAAAGAGCTGGCACGGCGTTGGGCGCCGGATGTCGCTGCCGGGTTTTCCAAGAACAGCAGCCACCTGGCCCTCGATGATATTAGGGATTCTGTGCGCGAGTTGCAGTACTACCGGCAACACCTGTTTGCAGCTCACGTGGTGCATGCTGACGCGGGCAGATGAACGGCTGGTCGGAAGCAGCTGACCGCAACAAGGCACCAATCCTCGAGGTGCTGCGCGACGCATTGCCGGCAAGGAAACTCGATGTGCTGGAAATAGGCAGCGGGACAGGGCAGCACGCCGTTTATTTCGCCAGGCATTTGCCCAATCTGGACTGGCAGACCAGCGACCGGTTGGAGAATCACGAAGCAATTGCCGCGAGAGTGCGCGCATCACGCCTGCGCAACGTCCACCTGCCACGTGAACTGGATGTCAGCAACTTTCCGCTGGATCGCAGCTACGATGTCGTTTACACGGCCAATACCGCGCACATCATGTCATTCGACGAGGTATGCGCGATGTTTGCCGGTATCAGCCAGGTACTGGAGCCAAAAGGGCAGGTCGTGCTCTATGGTCCGGTCAATCGCCATGGCGAATTCACCAGCGACAGCAATCGGGATTTTGATCACCAGCTGCGTGCTACCGCGGCGCACATGGGTATTCGCGATGATGCAAACCTGGACCGGCTGGCTCTCGACGGCGGCATGACTCGCGTTGGCGACTACGACCTGCCGGCCAACAACCGCATTCTCGTCTGGCAACGACTGTAAGAGCGGCTTCAGCCGCGACTACCTGCGACCTGTGGGAGCGGCTTCCAGCCGCGACTGCTCGCGACCTGTGGGAGCGGCTTCCAGCCGCGACTACCTGGTACGGGTTGTTTCCTGGAATCAAATGTCGTGGGAGCGGCTTCCAGCCGCGACTACCTCGTACGGGTTGTTTCCTGGAATCAAATGTCGTGGGAGCGGCTTCTCCATTGGCTATTCGCATTGGGTGAAAACAAGGACCTTTCTGCCCTTCTGAGGACTGTAAAGGGCAGAATTTCGCGGCGCATCAATTTCCTGAGGCGTGGATGCAATCGGGTCTGGCAGGCAGGATTTCATGATCACGCTGTCCGCAAAGAAGAGGACCTGGAGTCAATCGGCTGGTATATCCTCGAGAATCCTGTGCGGGCGGGGTTGGTTGATAACTACGAGTGCTACCCGATGCGTTTCTCGTCGCTTGACTTGAAGTGGTCGCAAGCAGTCGCGGCTGGAAGCCGCTCCCACAGGGAAAGCGCCGCTCTGGTAAAACATGGTCGCAAGCAGTCGCGGCTGGAAGCCGCTCCCACAGGTCGCCGCTCCCACAGGTCGCCGCTCCCACAGGTCGCCGCTCCCACAGGTCGCCGCTCCCACAGGTCGCCGCTCCCACAGGTAGCCGCTCCCACAGGTCGCCGCTCCCACAGGTAGCCGCTCCCACAGGTCGCCGCTCCCACAGGTCGCCGCTCCCACAGGTAGCCGCTCCCACAGGTCGCCGCTCCCACCGAGCACGAAGGCACTGCCGCGATGGTATGAATCAGGAGCCGGCGGCGGAAGAGGGTGCGCCAGCGGGCGCGCCGCCGCCGTTGTTTATCATGACGTCCTGGCCAGGCCGCAGTCGCTCGGC
>JABDJB010000059.1 GCA_013003425.1 Gammaproteobacteria bacterium
CCGGGCAGTCCACGTGAGCGTAGTGACGATTGTCACTCTCATACTCCACGTGCGCCGTCGCAATCGTGATACCACGCTCGCGCTCTTCCGGCGCATTATCAATCTGGTCGAACGCCTTAGCCTCGCCACCAAACTTCGTCGATAACACCTTCGTCATCGCCGCCGTCAGCGTCGTCTTTCCATGGTCAACGTGGCCTATCGTACCTACGGTTACATGCGGCTTTGTACGCTCGAACTTTTCCTTTGACATGGATCTTCTCCCAGTCTGTCAACCGGTCTGCAAAAACACTTCCGACGCAACAGCGTCACTTACTCAATGGAGCCCACAACCGGACTTGAACCGGTGACCTCTTCCTTACCAAGGAAGTGCTCTACCACTGAGCTATGTGGGCCAGGTAACAAGGGACAGGGTTAATGCCCTCTACCCTGTTACCTGACTTGGAGCGGGTGATGGGAATCGAACCCACATCATCAGCTTGGAAGGCTGAGGTTCTACCGTTGAACTACACCCGCCTCCGTAAGACGCTCCTTTAACTGGCATCCCTGCCTTCGCATTACACTCTTATAACTACCTGCCCGGCCGTCCTGCCCGGGCGCTCGCCGCTACTCGCGGCTCGCCCGTTGAACTACACCCGCCTTCATAATTCGTAGCGACACTTCATCTTTCTATCTGGTGGAGGGGGTAGGATTCGAACCTACGTAGGCGTAAGCCAGCAGATTTACAGTCTGCCCCCGTTGGCCGCTTGGGTACCCCTCCAAAACCAAGCCGGCTATTGTCGACCGTGGCCTGACCGGAGTCAACAGAATCGGGGCCTGAATATTACGCTGCCACCGGGGCCCCTCCTCTCGGGACCCCGGTGACAGCTATATATAAGGTGTGCCCCTGCCGGGGCCGCCTTAGCGGGTACCTGCCCGGCGCAGCGCTGACGGGCTGAAACCAGTGCTTTTCAGCTCCACGTCGAAATCGTAGGCCTTGTTCTGCTCGTTGTTGAGCCCCAGCGCCAGGTAGCGCCCGACCTGCAGGTCCGTATACACGTCCAGCGTCGTCCAAAGGGTCGGCACATCGTAGTAATTGATGGCGTGCCCCTCGGCAACGCGCCAGATCTGGTCACGGTTATCGTAGATATCCTCCACCAGGATCTGCCATGAATCTTCGTCGATGTAGAAGGTACGACGCTTGTATACGTGACGTATGCCGTCCTTCAGCGTGGCATTGACCACCCAGACCCGGTGCAGCTCGTAACGCGGATGCTCCTGGTTGATATGCAGCGGCCGGATGATATCGCTGTATTTCAGCTTGTCGCTGTGCAGCTTGTAGGCATTGTAGGGCACGTAAATCTCACGCTTGCCAACCAGCTCCCAGTTGTAGCGCTCGGGACTGCCGTTATACATGTCGAGATCATCACTGGTGCGCAGGCCATCCGAGGCGGTGCCGGGATTGTCGAATGCGACATTGGGCGCACGGCGCACGCGGCGCTGCCCGGGGTTGTACAACCACGCCTTGCGGTGCTCCAGCGCCTGGTTGAGGGTCTCGTGCACCAGCAGGATCTGGCCAGCCAGCCGCGGCGGCGCGGTAACCCGCTGCTTGAAGTAAATAATAACGTTTTCAAGCTCTTCTTCCTTGGCGCCTGGCATGCTGTAAGCCGGATAGAACTCGTCCTCCAGCATTACCATCGTATAATCACCGCTGCGGGTAACCGGCGCCTGGCCGATGGTCCGGCTGGCACCCTCACCGCGGAACCGCAGGATATGGTTCCAGATTACTTCGATTCCGGACGAGGGGATCGGGAACGGGACGCTTTCAGTTGCGCCGGTAACGCCATTACCGCCTTCGATCAGCTCGGCCGACACCGCATTGCGTTTGGTCGCATCGTAGATGCGCTGTGGGTAAGCTGCACTGCGACGCGTCGGATACACATTCATGAAATAAGTATCACCGTACGTTTTCAGCAGAGCTTTGTGCCCCGCTGTCAGCTTGTCGGCATACTGATCCATGTTTTGCGCATTTATCGTGAACTGCACCTGGTCGCCGGAAAACGGATCGGGATGGTGCCCGCCAGTCTTGAAGCCGGGAGCACCGGCATCTTCCGCGGACTTGATGCCCCCTTCCCACGCCGGGATGGTGCCGTCGGCATTGGCGGCCTTTTCTGCGCCTAACGGCGTCAGGTCTTTGCCCAGCCGCGCCGCCTCATCCGGTGATATTCCGGCGTGCGCCACGCCCAGCATTAAACCTATAGCGACGATGGTCGCAGCCTTTTTATGAGGCATAACTGTCCCCCGTTGTAACTAACGGCGCCTGATATGGAGCCTTATGAATCCGGTACCCGACCGGTGGTGAGTCGCTAGTATACGACCGCGGCGGGCAAGAAATTATCCACCAATGATAAGCCTTTGAATTTAAACCTGCAAAGCAGGCTGATTAGCGGCTATCGACGGTAAAACAGCGACTTTCCGGTCAGTTTCACCACCTGCGGCTCGTCAACCCTGAGGCGCCCCGCCAGCGGCGGCGGCGGCAGGCGGCGGAAATGCCGCGGATACGCGCCAGTCTCATTGATGTCGCCAGTCCAGTAAATCTCGCCGTGCGGCAAGGCACCGGAGCGCAGCAGATGGGCAATCCAGTAGGCATCATGGCTGGAGTGCACGTTGCGCAGACCGGCAAAACGGCGCAGCTCGGCGGGCGTCAGCAGGTAAACCACAAACCCGGCTTCAGCCAGATCATCGACCAGGTCGTAGTGACCGCGCTGCGCCAGCACAACAACATCGGCAATTAACGAACCGGCGTCCCTGAGCTGCGAGATCAACTCGCTGCGTCGTGCGGGCAGCCGGCGACGCTCGTGCACCTGGTAATTGGAGTCATCGACCAGCGACAGGATCGGTGGCTCAGCGAGCATATCGATGCCGACATGCAGGCGACCGGTGTAGGTGGTCCACCGGACGTTGCCGAGCAATTTTTTCATGACTGACATCCGGACATCCCCCAACCCCCGGTTAATTCATTATGTTATGGATACACCGTAATTGCCAGAAACAACTGGGTAAATTATGGTATTGCACTGCACTACTTCGCCGGGAGCGCTGTGAGTACCTCGCCTGCCGACCGCATCAGCACCGATCAGGCGGCAGCCGCAGCCGGCAGCAGCTTTGTCGTGCTGAAAAAAAATAATCTCGTCGAGAGACCCTGGGGCGGGCTGCGCATGCTCGACTACAAGGGCAGCGCACCGCTGCCCGACCAGAAAAAACTCACTGGCAACGGCGTTGGTGAGGCGTTCGAAGTCGCCGCCTGCGCCACGGATCCGGAAAGCAACCAGTATCCCAGCAGGGTTTTACTGGGCGATAACACTGAAATGAGCCTGCCACAGCTTTTGAGCGCGGCTGGCCGGGAGATACTCGGCAAACAGCTCTTTGATCGCTGCGGCGGCGAAATCCCGTTACTGCCAAAGACGCTGGATATCCAGGAATTACTCTCGGTCCAGGCGCACCCGCCCGGCAACACCGAACTGTACGTCATCATCGATGCCGAACCGGGAGCGACCCTCCGCCTCGGCTTCCGTCATACCGTCGATCCGGATGCCCTTCGGTCCGACCTGCTGGCGGCGCGCAGCCAACAGGAGCAGCTGCTCACCTGGCTGCAACCCGATGTCGATCAGTTCGAACTGCAAAATATCCTGGCACCATCATTTGCTGACCGTAGCGGAGATACAGACACCGCCGCGATGCAGCTCAGCCCGCTGCTGCGACGCCGTGAGGACTATGCCCCCGCCAGCCTGGCCCTGAAGCAGCTCAAGCTGATGTACTGGCAGATTCTCGACATGATGAACGAGATACCTCTGCATGCCGGACAGGTTATTTACAACGCCACGCCCGAACGTATCTGCGCTGCAACCGGCGCACCAGTGTCAGCCGAGGTGCACGCGCTGGGGAACCCGCAGCAGCTTGAAGTCATGATGCTGGAGATACGACGCCCCGGCGTGACTTACCGGGCGTGGGACAACGTGCGCTTTCCGCTGCGTGAGATCGATATCGACCAGACGCTGAAAGCACTTAACCTTTCCGGAACAAACCCGGCAGAATTCGAAGTAAAGCCAAAACCGGTTAACGGCGAGCCCAACGCGATGCGCCTGGTTGCTGGCGATCACTTCATTGTCGACCGGCTCAGCGTGACGACGAGCAATGCGGCAACGGTCACGGCCGGCTACTTTCATACTCTCCACTGCGTGAGCGGCGACTGCAGGCTGACCGATACGGCAGGTAATGCAGTGTTACTGACCCGTGGCAGCTCAGTTATTGCGCCTGCCGGTTTGCGCGAGTACCGCGTCAGCACCGCTTCGAGCGCCGAACTGATCCGGGTGCAGATTCCCCCGCAATGATCACCGTCGAAGAGGCAGCACAGCAGATCGAGGCAGCCATGCCGCCACGGCCTGTACAGCAGGTAACGGTCGCCCAGGCTGGCCTTCAGATACTTGCTGAACCGGTGCTGGCCGAGCGTGATCAGCCGCCGTTCGACCGGGTGATGATGGATGGGATCGCGATCGCCCATGCTGCGCTTGGCACCGGAACCACGCGTTTTCGCCGCACGGGCATCCAGGCGGCCGGGACAGAACCAAAGGCGCTCGCCGACCGCGGCGACTGCATCGAAGTGATGACCGGAGCAGCCCTGCCCGCAGGCTGTGACTGCATCGTACCGGTGGAGCAGGTATCGATGGATGACACGTACGCCAGCATCAGTGACCCTGACGGCATCAAGGCTCGGCAGTTTATTCATCCGCGCGGCAGCGATTACCGCTCGGGCCGGACAATTCTGTCGCCCGGGACCCGACTTGGCGCGGCAGAGATGGCGGTGCTGGCATCGTCAGGCAGCGAGTCTGTGTCAGTCGCTTGTCAGCCTGCCATCGAAGTCCTTGCCGTAGGTGATGAGTTGGTCGATCCCGGTGCCGAGCTTGCGTCGTGGCAAATACGGCGTTCCAACGACTTCGCCATTGAAACGCTGTTGCACGGGCACCAGCTCACAACTACTTCGCGCAACAAGCTGCCGGATAATGCCGACGTACTGGAACGGGAAATCGGCGATGCACTGAAACGCTGTGATGTGCTGGTGCTGACCGGCGGGGTTTCGATGGGTCGCTACGATTACATCCCGCGCATCATGCAACTCCTGGAAGTCGAAATACTCCTGCATCGCGTCGCGCAGGCGCCAGGCAAACCAATGTGGGTTGGGCGCCGCGGCGGTACCATGGTTTTTGCACTGCCTGGCAACCCGGTATCGGCGCTGGTCTGCGCCCGCCGCTACGTTGTACCTGCAATTGAATCCAGCATGGGCATCCGACCAGCCGGCGAAACGGCAGTGCTTGGCGCACCAATCGAAAATGCCACCCGGCTGACGCGCTTCGTGCCGGTAATTTCGGAGCGCCAGGAAACCGGCACTACCCTGATGCCACGACCTACCAATACCTCGGGCGATTTCCATGCGTTGGCCGGAACCGCCGGCTTCGTGGCCCTGGCGCCGGGCGCCCGCGTGCCGGCCGGGGCGACGGCGGAATTCTGGCGCTGGCACCGCTGAAAGACGTACTAAAGTGGCGCCGTCCGGTGCCGACACAATAGGTAACAACACTCTTTAATTTTTGAGGTTGCTGCAATGCAGCAGCTGGTGATGCCGTGGAATTACCGCAAGAGCTGGAAAGCCGTCTGGCCAACGTCTCCAACCTGCCCAGCCCGTCACGGGTCGCAATGGCTATTGTCGAACTGGCGCAGGATCCGGACCTGAACCTGACAACCGTTGCAGGCTTTATCAATAAAGACCCGGCCCTGGCAACAAAGATACTGCGTACTGCCAATTCGGCCATGTTCGCCCAGCGCCGCCGCAGCGA
>JABDJB010000060.1 GCA_013003425.1 Gammaproteobacteria bacterium
ATCGTCTGGCCACGCGCGACTTCTTCACCAGGCCGCACGACCGGGATAGCGGCTGCACCCAGGTGCTGGCGCAACGGCACGATCAACTCCGGCGCAAACGGAAACTGGCGTATCGCCGCAGCGCTGGTGTGCTTGTGATCGTGCGGGTGCACGCCGTGTCTGAAACTTGGCGCGCCCAGCACTGTGTCCATTATTCCTGTCATCGGTCAGCTAGTTCTTTGCCTGGCCCCGCTTTATCCACTTGTCGATATCCTTGTCGCTGCGATCGCGCGGCAGCCCGGGGTGGATAACTTCTGCAGTACACTTCTCGGCCGCTTTTACCAGGTCGCGGTAGGGGCCACCATCGGCATTCTTGATATACGCCTTGCCGTCGTCGTTGTAGTCAAAGATCTCCGGGTTGATATCGATGCATTCGTCGCACGCGGTGCATTCCTCGGTTTCCAGCCACGGCGCCATGTATTCAGCAACCGGCTGCCCTTCGGGCTGCGCCGCTGGCGCTGCCCCGGCCTGTGGCGATGGTGCTGCTGCGGGTGTCGCGGCAGCGGCAACAGCGGGCGCCACTGCTGCAGCGGCACCGGCGCCAGCCATATCCATCAGCCTGGCGGTAATCTGGCTGACCACCTCCTGGCGAATGCGTGACTCCAGCCCGGCATCTCCCGGTGTTTCGGTGTCGCCTTCGTCGGCCAGCGCCTTGAGCATTACCCAAAAGTCGCGCCGCTCTTCCGTTGCAAGAACCATCGGCTCGGCCACCAGCAGGCGACCGAGGTTCTGCTTGGCGTCCAGCGCCCAGATGTATGGCACTTTGCCGTCACGGTCGCCTTCATCCAGGTCGATGTATTCAGCCAGCGGCACCATGTCCTCGTGCCATGCATCCGTCGGAATTTTGCGGAAGTGCTTGCGGAAGCGTGTTTCGGTGACGGCAAAATCCGCAAATGTCGTCTGCAGCTCCATGGACTTTTCACGACCGTTGTCGCGGTAGTGAATTGTTGCTACCGGCCAGTCACGGCTGGCCATCGGGTTACCGTCGAGGTCAAAACACTCAGCGGGTGTCTTGCCGCGGTCGGGGTCATAACGGAACAGCGGGTAGGCGCGTGACTCCACTGCCAGCTTGGCCTGGTGATGCCCCATGTCGTCGCCAATACCGTGCTCGGGCTGGCAGCTGGTATACAGATTGAACAACGCCGGTCGGCGCGTCATCAGCCCCTGCACGAAGCCTTCGATCATGTGATTGGCGTAAGCCATCGTGCTTTGCATGACGTAGGTAGTGCGATGAGCCATAGCGATCAGGCCGATTTCCTTGCGAATCTCCTTCTTTCCCTTGATAGCCTTGCCAAATTGCGCCATGTCCGAAACCTGGCCGTAGAACCCGGAAGTGCACGCCTGGCCGCCGGTATTGGAGTACACCTGGGTGTCGACCACCAGCACCTTGATCGGTTTGCCGGACATCATGGCGCGTGACAGGTTCTGGAAACCGATGTCGTACATCGCACCGTCACCGCCGACTGCCACTACTGGCGGACACAATCCGAACTCCTCGTCGTTGAAATCCTCCCAGTCGAAATAGCGCAGCTGTTCGTCATGTACAGCCGGCTGGTATTTGCCGGCCAGCTCCAGTTCGGCGATGCGAATTGCCTTGAAGCCCTCGGCCATCTTGGCCATGTGACCCTCGAAAACACCCATCGCCACCGACACGCTGTCCTGGAACAGGTGATTGGCCCACGGGAACGGATAAGGATTGAACGGGAAGGTGCTGCCCCAGACAGAAGTGCACCCGGTTGCATTGAGCATCCCGAGGCTGGCACGGCCATTGCCGGTTACTCCCTTTGTGTAGCGCCAGCGCAGGTCTTCGAGCTGCGCGAGCAGCCCGGTCATGCGCTCCAGCCAGTCGCGATCGATCGGCTCGGCCTCGTGTGCCTGCTCCACCCGCCCGGCCAGGCTGGCCAGGGTCAGGTCGCCGTCTTTTTGCGCCAGCATCGCGGCCACCTCTTCCGGGTCGCCAAGATCGATCTCCTCGACCAGTTTGAGCTGGATATGGGTCTTGAGGCGGCCGACAAGATCATCGAGTTTTTTCACCTGTGCCCTGACGCGCGGCTGCATCAATGATTCGGCCGTTGCCACAAACAGGTGCACGACAGTTTTTTCCGAGCAGCCCAGGCAGGCGCCGTCACCACTGGCAAATGGCAGGTAGGCCTCCTTGTTAAGCAGGATGGTCTCCAGGGCGCCGATGCCCTCTTCCAGATTGTCCACGCGTATATATTTTTCGGGCGTATTGGGCAGGTCGAGCCAGAAATCCCAGTTGTCACGCAGCGACTGGACTGATTTTTCGGTCTGGGTTACCGGACGCAGCGCGTCATCACTGCAAACCTCGACGCACTCCATGCAACCCTTGCAGGTGTACGGATCTACCGTGATGCTCAGCAATCCGCCGCTGCCGGGCTGTTTTTTCTCCGGCTGTGTGAAGTATGGTTTTGACAGCGCAAACTGGAACTCACCAAGCGCGGTGCGGAATAATTCAAACTCCTCCCTGAGCTGTTCCCGGCCCCCATTTACCAGGCTGTCGTCATTGACGGTGATTTCGATCGCCTCATCGAGCACCGCCCGGACCGCGACATTGTCATCGGACTGCTGCAGCAACTGGCGCAGACTTCCCTCCAGCTTGCGCACCGCCTTTGGCAGCAATTCGACGCTGGCGCCACTCTTGCGCACCTTGGCAAGCGCGGCATCCAGCACCTGTCCAATATCGTTGACCAGACCCGGTATCGCCGTGTCCGGGCATATCGTGTAGCAGTCACCGCAGGCCGTGCAGTTTTCCGGTATCCACTCCGGATGCTCGAAGCGGATCGAGGTCATATCACGAAAATGCGCCGTGGCCGCCGGCATCAGGCTCATACTCATGAATGGATCGGCCGGGACATCGTTACCCTTGCCCTGTGCGTACAAACTGCCGGTCTGGTTCCAGAACCGATGAATGTCGGCGCTCGGCGAATCGCTCTGCGGCAGACGTCGTACCATCACCGGCACTTCCGGGCCGGTTGCGGTAGCCTGTTGGTCATCGAGCGGCATGTCGGCAACCGTGCGGATCTCCTCGAAACCACGCTGGACTACCCGCATGTTGTCTTCGACCACCCGGGCGCCTTTCGAACCGAACTTGTGCTGCAGTTGCTCACGAATGGCCGCCAGTAAAGCGTCTTCGGTCAGGCCATGTTTGTCCAGTAATGGCGAGGTGGCGAAAAACGCACCCTGGAACGCGATGCCCTGCATACGCAACTGCAACTCCGGATCAGTTGCTTCGTCGCGGGCAATTGCGAATGCATCCAGGTAGTAAACGCGAATCTTCTTTTCCACGATTTCGCGCCGATACTGCAGCGGAATGCTGCGCCAGAACTCATCCGGCGATTTCGCATCGCTCTGCATGACCAGCACACCGCCGTCAGCGAGCCCGGCAGCAGCATTTGTGTGCTTGAAAACATTCGGGTCGGGCGAGAGCACAACATCAACATAGTGAAACTCGCAGTTGACCTTGATTGGCTCCGGCGCGGCCGCAAGATAATAGCTGGTCGGCTGGCCCTTCTTTTCCGAACCGTACTTGGGGTTAGCCTTGACGTGATAGCCGAGCAGGTCGAACAGCGTCATGGCGAGGTTCTTGCCCGTCGTGATGGCACCCCAGCCGCCAACCGAGTGCATGCGCACGGTGATGCTGTCCGCCGGCATCAGGTTCGGGTTTTCCGAGCCTTTCACCGCAAGGTCTGCCACATGCGGATAGGCATCCGTCACTGTTTGCTGGTAAACCTTTTGGGTCGGAGTCAGTGCGGTCTTGCGAACAAAATCGACCGACAGGTAAAACAGCCGCTTGTGCTCACCTTTTGGCAGCATGTTCTCGATCGCACCTACAATGCCCTCCGGCTGCAGGTCGCGGCTGCCCAGGCCAAACGACCCGGAATAGAGCTCCGGCATGTCCTTTAAGGATTTGTACGACGCCAGTTCCGGATAAGGCAGCGACTTCCCGGCGCGACCGTTCTCCAGACACTTTGACATGGTCGCGCGCACCTCACGCATCAGCGGCAGGTCAACCGCCAGCGGCTGGTCGACGCGCTCGAGTATGGCCACACCCTTCTTGCCCTTGAGTATCCTGCCCAGCTGGTCTGCCGGGAACGGCCGGAACATGACCAGGTTGACCACGCCCACTTTGATACCGCGCTTGCTGCGCAGGTAGTCGGCCACGGCCTCGGCACTGGTGATCAGGCTGCCCTGGCCAAGGATCAGGTAATCGGCGTCTTCGGTGCGATAGGTTTCTACCCGCGAGTAGTTACGCCCGGTCAGCGCGGCAAAGTCGCTGAGCGACTGGTCGGTCAAAGCGGCAATATGGTCGAAAAAGAACGGCCGTTGTGCGGCTACGCTCTGCATGTACGAATCCTGATTCTGCACCACGCCGGCCATCAGCGGCTCGTCGACGTTCCACAGCTCCGGGATGCGCCGACGCTTGTCGCCATAAATGATGCGTTGTGCCGGTGTCGGCGTGTCGATGATGTCGTCGGGCCGGCCCAGGAATTCGGCGATAAGCTCGCGCTCCGGGATCATCAGGGATTCGATCAGGTGAGTAGTAAGAAAACCGTCCTGGCCGACGATGCCGGGCGTCAGCGCCAGCTCTGCGACGCGATGGGCAACTATATTGAGATCGGCGACGGCCTGGGCGTTTTTGGCGAATAACTGGAAAAACCCGGTATCGTCGACGCAGTGATAATCATCGTGCCCGGCGTGCACGTTAAGCGTAGCTTTGGTCATCGCACGGCAGCCGATGTTGAGCACATAAGTAAGCCGTTTGCCGACCGCCGCGTACAGCGATTCGTGCATGTAGGCGATGCCCTGGCCGGAGGAAAAATTCGCCGCACGCAGCCCGGTCATCGACAGTCCGGCCGTTATGGCTGCTGCCGCATGCTCTCCCTCGGGCTCGATAAATATCAACGGCCGCCCGGAAATATTGATATGCCCGGCCGCGGCAGCTTCAGCCCAGAACTCACCCATCTGGGTGGAAGGCGTAATGGGGTAGGCACCGGCACCGTCGGTCGATTCGCGCTCACACATGATGGCGGCACTGTTGCCGTCCATTGCCGCGCGGCTGCCGGGGTACTTGTAGCTGCTTTTTTCTTTACGCATGTGCTGGTCTCATTATTAAATCAGGTCGGCGCCACAGTGCGCCGTGTATGACGAATTACTTTTCGGGCCGCCGGCCCTTTCTCGGGACCATTCTCGCCGAACCACACGATAGCTCCGGTCGGGCAGCGATCGATTGCCTGGCGCTGGTCGTGCTGGCGGCTGTAGTCAATCACCGCAAGATTGTCCTGCATGGCGATCAGCCCGGCAGATGCATCCTTGGCACACTTGCCGCAACCAGTGCAGGCAACCTCACACTCGGCCAGCACCGGGTCGCCAAATTCCAGGTTCTTGCAGGCAACCCACAGTCGATGACTGACCGGGTGCAGTGAAAACAGGTCTTTGGGGCAGGCATCGACACAGTCGCCACATGCGGTGCAAAGATCGTCATCCACTACCGGAAGGTTTTCCGCCGACATGCTGATGGCATCAAAATCACACACCACCTCGCAGTCTCCCAGCCCCAGGCATCCCCAGAAACACCCCTTGCCACCACCGGCCACTAGCGCTGCGCCACGACAGGACGACAGCCCCTCGTAGTAAGCGTGCATGCGAGCCACGTTAGCGCCCCCGGCGCATGCCAGTCGTGCCACCACTTTTTCTACATTGCCGACCTCCACACTCAGTATTTCGGCGATCGCCGCCTTGCTGTCGGCATCCCCTACCGTACATTGCGCCGGGCTCGCCTCGCCGCTGGCCAGGGCCTCGGCAAAGGCCCGGCAGCCCGGGTGACCGCAGGCGCCACAATCGGTATGGGGCAACAGCTCGTAGACAGGCTCGATCCGCGGATCGGTCTCCACCTGCAAACGGCTCTGGGCGACGACCAGCGCCGCCGCAATCAGAAAGGTCAGTCCACCCAGCGTGGCCACGGCTACGAGCATAGATACGGTCCCCCGCCCGTCCCCGGCAAGGCCTTACAAGGGTGAAAATCTAGCACCCGGCGCGGCACCCCCCGAATCGTGGATTACCCCTACGAACACTTTGAATTCGCAGGAATTCATGGGCCGCCGCGCGAAGGCTGACAGGAACTGCTAGCCTCAGGGAAGAACCGGTTACCGCACCACGGTAACGAGGGGGGCCTCATCGTGAAGAAAAACATTGCTGTAATTGTCATTCTGTCTTTATTCGCCAGCAACGCCTGGATGCGGTGCGCTGACCCGAGGTAGCCGTCGTAAATACTTCCCAGCAAACCGGGACGGCGAAACGATACCGCTTCGCCGTCCCGCTCGGCATCATGCTGCTGTCTTTCC
>JABDJB010000061.1 GCA_013003425.1 Gammaproteobacteria bacterium
GCTGTAACGGCAAATGCAAATTACTGATGAGGGCAGGTATGAGTGAAGACCGTTTTATCGATCTGGAGAGCCGCCTGGCCCACCAGGACCAGCTGCTCAACGAGCTCAATGACGTCATGACGCAGCAACAGGCAAAGCTCATGCGGCTCGAAACGCTCTGCAACTCGCTGATTTCACGGGTGCGATCGATCGGGGAAGCGCTGCCTGACGGCGATCCGACGAACGAGAGGCCGCCGCATTACTGACGGTAAACCCGGATTTGTCGTAACCTGCGTTACCGTATAGTGACGGTCAAACCTGTGTTGGAGAGCGTTATGTCATCGATTTTCAGGTTGTTCGTGCTGCTCCAGCTGTTCGCAGCGTATGCGCTGCCAGCTCAAACTTATGTGCCGCCCGATCTCAAGGACTGGCAGCAATGGGTTCTGCAAGACCAGGAATATCGCACCTGTCCCTTTTACTTCAACCGGCGCGCCGCCGACCGCGACGACTTCGTCTGCGCGTGGCCTGGTGCGCTGGAACTCAGCGCTACGGCATCCGGGGGGCGCTTCAGTCAGTCATGGACCGTGTACGCCGAGGAGCAGTGGGTCGCACTACCCGGCGGCACCGAGTACTGGCCCGAACAGGTCGTCGCGAACGATCGCGCTGTTGAGGTTGTCGCGCGCGGCGATGTGCCGAGCGTCTGGCTCCCGCCGGGAAGTTACAGGCTGGGCGGCGAATTCGACTGGGACCAGCGGCCCGGCGTGCTGCCCATTCCGGCGGCCAGCGGGCTCGTGTCATTGACCGTTGACGGGCGCCAGGTCGAGCGCCCGGAGATCGCAGGAAACGGCGTCTACCTGGGCGAACGCAAGCGCACGATAACGACCGTTGATTCGGTCACTACAACGCTGCATCGGCTGATCGCCGACGAAGTGCCGACACGGCTGATCACGCGGCTTCAGATCGACGTATCGGGCGGCGTCCGCGAGGAGGCCTTCGAGAATATTCTGCCGAGCGGATTTGTGCCGCTCGATATCGGCAGCCAGCTGCCGGCAAAGCTCGAAGCTGACGGCAACCTGCGTCTGCAGGTTCGACCCGGACGCTGGACAATATTTGTAACCGCCCGGGGACCGGGAGTCGTCAACGCGTTGTCGCTGCAACCGCCCGGCGCAAACATGCCCGCGTCGGAAATCTGGAGCTATCAGTCGAACGACCGGCTGCGTGTTACCGCTGCCGAAGGTCTGCCGCCGGTTGACCCCAGGCAGGTGCAGGTGCCGGAAAACTGGAATAACTACCCGGCGTTTCGTGCCGAGGCAGGACAGGCGCTCACCATCGTCGAGCGCAGTCGTGGCATCGTATCGGCCAGCAACGAGCTACAGCTGTCGCGGACCATGTGGCTGGATTTCGACGGCGGCGGGTATGTCGTTCTGGACCGCATCGACGGACAGATGCAGAGCGACTGGCGCCTCGACATGCGGCGGCCGTATGCGCTTTTGAGTGCGTCTGAGGGCGGCGAGAACCTGTTGATTACCGGTGGCAATGACGAGGGACTGACCGGTGTCGAGGTACGCCGCAACGCGGTTGATCTGCAGGCGCTTGGCCGCAGCGAGACACGCGGTGAGATGCCGGCAAGCGGTTGGGACAGTCGCTTCGCACAGGTGCGGGCGACGCTGCACCTGCCGCCGGGCCACAAGTTGCTGGCTGCGCCAGGCGTCGATGTGGCGCGCGGCAGCTGGGTCAGCCAGTGGCAGCTGCTCGATTTCTTCCTGGTTCTCATCATCACGATTGCCGTTATGCGGCTGATTGGCGCCGGTGCGGCCGTGATCGCGGGGCTGGCGATGGTCCTGAGTGTCCACGAGATGTTCGCGCCCGGCTGGCTGTGGCTGAATCTGCTGGTTGCAATAGCGCTAATGCGCGTGGCACCCGCCGGACGATTGCGACAGCTAGTCAGCAGTTACCAGGTCCTGAGCGCTGTGGTGCTGGCCATCGCGCTCGTGCCATTTATCGCGAGCCAGTTACGTGTCGCGCTGTATCCGCAGCTGGAGCCGCAATACAACGAATACCAGCTGTATGACCATGGCGTGCCTGCGACAGTCGCTGTCGAGATGGAACGCGGCCTCATGGAGGAGGCGGCCAAGATGCGGCGGTCGAGCGATACCGCGACTCGACCTGATGCCATGCTGCAAGTGCCGATGGCCGATACCAGCAAGGCACGGGATTTCGCACGCTACGCGCCGAACGCAATTGTGCAAGCAGGGCCGGGTATTCCGTCGTGGCAGTGGAATTCCTATTCGCTGAACTGGACCGGTCCGCTGGATGCTGCACAAACCATGCGGCTGATCGTATTGCCACGCTGGCTGGTCAGCACGCTGCGATTCGCCGCAGTGTTATTACTATTGTTGTTTGCAGCAGTGCTGGCAGCCGAGGTATTCAATAAACGCTGGTCCCTGCCGGGTGGCTTGACGCTGGGTCGCGGCGGTGCGGCAAGCGCACTCGCAGTCACAATGATGCTGATGATGTTCGGCATCAGTACGCCGGCAGAGGCGGATATTCCGGACGCTAATTTGCTGCAGCAACTGAAAGACCGGCTGCTGGAGCCGCCGGCTTGCGCGCCGCGCTGCGCCGAGATCGTGGCGGCGGATGTCGACATTGCGGCCAGCGCGATCGCAATGACGCTGCGTATCGATGCATTGGCAGAGGTTGCGGTGCCGCTGCCGGGATCGGCAGACGGCTGGCATCCCGATGCCGTGCGGTCATCAGCGGCAACGGCACAGCGCGTTTTTCGCAGTGCCGACGGCACGCTGTGGGTGAAAGTTGCGGCGGGCAGTAACACGCTGACCCTGCGCGGCTCGGTACCCGCCGCTGACAGCCTCGAAAT
>JABDJB010000062.1 GCA_013003425.1 Gammaproteobacteria bacterium
ACGCTGCACCTCGGCAGCCCGGATGGCCTCGTCTGCGGCCTGCAGTTTTTCCAGCTCGGCCGCGATCAGTGATTCGTCGACTACCGCCGCCTGGATCGCCAGCGGTGGCGACTCGGATGCCGCGGTAAACTGCTGCCAGCCGAAACTGGCTGCGAGAAAACCCAGCAGCAGGCCGTGTAACACGACCGAATAGAACAGCGCTGTGTAATAACCCGGCTGCATGACTACGATTCACTGCCGGACGACCGGCGGCACCTCGGGCGGATCCGTGACGAAGCCGACCTTTTCCGCCCCGGCGGTTTGCAGCAGCACCATGCCCTCGACCACGCGGCCATAGGGCACCGCCTTGTCGGCGCGCACCAGCATGGGCGTTTTTGGCTCGCGCCGCAGGACCGCAGCGGCACGCGCAACGATAATGCGTGGTTCAACCGGCTTGTCTTCATCCGCGCCAATATTCAGGTAAAAATCACCAACGGATGTCACGGTGAGGATCAGCGGTTCCGTCTGCCGCAACAGCTCGGTATCGAGCGGCTCGGCATCAGCTGCGGGCAGGTCTACCTCCACGCCCTGCGTGAGCAGTGGCGCGGTGATCATGAAGATGATGAGCAGCACCAGCATCACGTCGATATACGGTACGACGTTTATCTCGCCCATCAGCCTGCGACCCTGGCGCGCCATGTCAGTTTCCGGGGCGCGCGTAGCGCTGCAGGATGGCGGAGAATTCTTCCGTAAACGTGTCGAATCGACTCTCGAGCCGGTCGACCTGGTCGGCATAGCGATTGTAGAAGATGACTGCAGGTATCGCGGCAAACAGGCCCATGGCGGTAGCGATCAACGCCTCGGCTATACCGGGCGCCACCATCGATAACGTTGCGTGCTGTACGTTGCCGAGGGCCCGAAACGAATTCATGATGCCCCAGACAGTGCCAAACAGGCCGACATAGGGGCTGGTCGAACCAACCGTTGCCAGTGTTGCCAGGCTCTGCTCCAGGCGATCGATCTCTTTCATCTGAGACACCTTCATGGCGCGGCGCGCGCCTTCCAGCATCTTGTCGGCGGAAACGTCACTCTGGGTCCGCAGCTTTTCAAACTCGGAAAAGCCGGACTCGAAAATCCCCTCCATTGCCACCGAATTAGTATCGCGGGTCACCAGATTGCGGTACATGTTTTCCAGGTCACCGCCGGACCAGAACTTGGTCTCAAATTCGTCCGAGGTTTCGCGTGCGCCACGCAGCACGCGACGTTTCTGGATAATGATCGCCCACGAGGCAATGGATGCCAGCAACAGCGACAGCATCACCAGCTGGACTACCAGGCTGGCTTCGAGAATCAGGTTGAGAAAAGACATTTCCATGTTCAGCCGAGCATCCCCCGTAACGACTGCGGCAACCGGCGCGGCCGGAAATCGTCGGCCCCGACACATCCTGCCCGCACCGTTGCGCGACACAGCGTTGCGTCACCACGATGTACCTGCTGGCCGAAATTCAGGCTGGCACGGCCGCTGCGTGCGATTTCCACGGTTACCTCCAGCATGTCGTCGAGCCTTGCAGGCTGCAGGTATTCCACCTGTACATCTGCGACCACGAAAATAATGCCCTGTTCCTCGCGCAGCCGCGCCTGGTCCACCCCGGCGGCCCGCAACCATTCGGTACGCGCACGCTCCAGGAATCGCAGGTAGTTAGCGTAATAGACCACGCCGCCGGCGTCTGTATCCTCATAGTAAACGCGCACCGGCCAGGAAAAGGGTTTATCCACCGCGTCAGCCGGAGTCGTCTTCATCGAACAGCGGCATGCTGGCCGGTGGCGCACCGGGCTTCAGCCCGAAGTGGCGGTAGGCATTCGGCGTGGCGATACGGCCACGGGCCGTGCGCATAATGAAACCCTGCTGGATCAGGTAGGGCTCAAGCACATCTTCGATGGTGCCACGCTCCTCGCCGACTGCCGCCGAGAGGCTGTCCACCCCGACCGGTCCGCCGTCAAATTTTTCGATAATTGTCAGCAGCAGCTTGCGATCCATGGGATCGAAGCCGAAGCCGTCCACATCGAGCAGGTCCAGCGCATCACGCGCGACCGCGGCGCTAACCTCGCCAGAGGCCTTGACCTGCGCGTAGTCCCGCACGCGTCGCAGGAGCCGATTGGCGATGCGTGGCGTGCCGCGCGAACGCGTTGCGATTTCTGCGGCGCCGTCGGCATCGACCGGCAGGTCCAGAATCTGCGCGGACCGGCGAACAATTTGCGTCAGCTCTTCGGCGGAATAAAACTCCAGCCGCTGCACAATGCCGAATCGATCACGCAGAGGTGATGTCAAAAGGCCCGCGCGCGTGGTCGCACCGACCAGGGTAAACGGTGGCAGGTCGAGCTTTATCGAGCGCGCCCCGGGGCCTTCACCAATCATGATGTCGAGCTGGTAGTCCTCCATCGCCGGGTACAGCACTTCCTCGACCACCGGGCTCAGACGGTGAATCTCGTCGACAAACAGCACGTCGCGTGGCTCGAGGTTTGTCAGCAATGCAGCGAGGTCGCCGGCCTTTTCCAGTACCGGCCCGGACGTCTGGCGCAGGTTAACGTCAAGTTCGTTGGCTACGATATGCGCCAGGGTCGTTTTGCCCAGACCGGGCGGACCAAAAATAAGCACATGATCGAGCGCCTCACCACGCTGTGCTGCCGCCGTGATAAAAATGTTCATCTGCTGCTTGACGGCTTCCTGACCGACAAATTCGTCCAGCTCGCGCGGCCGGATAGCTCGATCGATCGCTTCGTCTTCGTTGTCGCTGCGTGCGGTCACCAGGCGGTCGTGTTCAAGGCTCATTTGCTGTCCACCGTCTGCGTCTGCAGCGCCTGTCGAATAATGTCTTCGGCACTGCGGCCGTCGGTGTCAATATCGCGCAACATGCGCGCGACCTCGGGGGCCCGGTAGCCCAGCGCAACCAGTGCGCTGTGTGCTTCCTGCTGCGCCCCGCCACTGCCGGCAGTCGCAACCGTCCCGGCGGCGCCGAGATCTGCGAGACGATCCTTCATTTCCACGATAAGCCGCTCGGCAGTTTTCTTGCCGACGCCCGGTATCTTGACCAGCGTTGCAGCGTCGTTGCCCTGCACGCACGCGGCAAAGTCCTCGGCGCTCATGCCGGACAGAATCGACAGTGCCATGCGCCCGCCGACCCCGGATATGCGAATGAGTGAGCGAAACAAGGCACGCTCATCCAGCGTGGCAAAACCGTAGAGTTCACGCGCATCCTCGCGGACGATCAGGTGAGTAAATAACGACAGCTCTGCTCCGGTATCCGGCAGCTGGTAAAAAGTCGACATCGGCGCCTGTACCTCGTACCCAATGCCGCCGACTTCCAGCAGCAGCGCCGGTGGCTGCTTCAACGCCAGCCGGCCGCGCAATGACCCGATCACTGCACCGCCTCACGCTGACCAAGCAACTGTGCTGCGCGCCGCGAGTTGGCATGACACACCGCAACGGCCAGTGCGTCGGCTGCATCGCTCTGCAAGTCACCCTGCAGGGCAAGCAGCCGGCTTACCATATGCTTGACCTGGTCCTTTTCAGCAGCGCCATAGCCGGCCACGGCCTGCTTGACCTGACGCGGACTGTACTCGGCCAGCAACGGCGTCCCAGTGCTGGTGTCGGAGAACACCGCACACATCGCCGCGGCACGTGCATGACCCAGCTTGAGTGCGCTGTCGGCATTGCGGTGCACGAATACGCGCTCCAGGCACACCTCCGCCGGGCTGTACTCATTGATCAGCGCGCCGACCTTGTTGTAAATCTCCTCCAGCCGCCGGTTGAACTCCATTTTGTCGGTGCGAATACAACCACTCGCGCAATAACGCATCTGGTCACCACTGACGATAATGATACCGAAGCCGGTAACCCGCGAACCCGGGTCGATTCCGAGGATGGTCGTGCCCGGCTTCACTCAGTCAGCCAGTGCCGCGAGGATCTCATCCGGGATCTCCGCATTGGAATAGACGTTTTGCACATCATCGAGATCTTCCAGCATCTCGAGCAGTTTTATCATCGAGCCGGCACCGTTTTCGTCCAGTGTCGCCTGGGTCGATGCCAGCATGGTTACCTCGGCGCTGTCCGGCTGCAGCCCGGCGGCCACCATTGCATCGCGCACCTGTTCAAAATTGACCGGATCGGTCAGCACGTCCACTGATCCGTCATCATTGGTCACGACATCTTCGGCATTCGCATCGAGCGCAACTTCCATGATCTGGTCCTCGCTGCTACCCGCCGGGTAGCTGAGCAGACCAACCTGGCGAAACAGGTACGCCACTGAACCGTCGGCACCAAGATTGCCACCGAACTTGCTGAACGCATGCCGCACCTCGGCAACCGTACGGTTACGGTTGTCGGTAAGACTGTCAACCATAACCGCAACACCGCCGGGGCCGTAACCTTCGTATCGCACCTCTTCGTAGTCCACGCCGTCCAGTTCGCCGGCGCCGCGTTTTACCGCGCGCTCGATGTTGTCCTTGGGCATGCTCTGAGCCTTGGCCTTGTCGACAGCCAGGCGCAGCCGTGGATTGGAAGCGATATCGGAACCACCGATACGCGCGGCGATGGTAATTTCGCGGATCAGCTTGGTAAACAGCTTGCCGCGTTTCTTATCCTGCGCCCCTTTGCGGTGCTGGATATTTGCCCATTTACTGTGGCCTGCCATTGTTGGATCAGAACTCCAGCCTGATACCAATGTGCAGGCCATTATCAAATCTGGCGTCTGTGCCCTCAAAGCCTGCCTTTACGTAGCGGGCACCCAGATAGATGTCAGCTTCACGCAAGACGCTGTAAGTAATGCGTCCGGCAATTTCCACCATGTCTTTCGCGTCACCGAATGCGAGCACGTCGGGCGCAAAATATCCGTGACCGGAGAAGCCGATGCGATCGTAGCCGGCCAGCTTCATCCGAAAGAAGCCGCCGACGCCCAGAGCGAAGCCGTCCTGCCCAGGCCCTGACAGCTCCGGATCCAGCGCGTAAAGACGCCCACCGATAGCAGCGGTTATCGACTGCTGGCCGCCGCCGGCCTCGCCGACCCGGCCCAGTGAAACCGAAATAACATCGCCGCGATCCTGGTGATGCAACCAACCCGCATCCGCCTCAAGTTTCCCTTCATAGACAGTCCGCGCAAACGTAAGCCGGGCGGCATCGTCGTTGAGGTTCAGATCGAGGGAATCGGAGAGTGTCGGGCCTGCAGCCATGACAGCTGCCACAGCCATAAACGTCCTGAAGACGTTGCTTTTATTCATGCACGCGTCCTGTTCACCTGCTCCGTTGTAGTGAGACTCGCCAGCCACCATGTGGTTCAGTGGCGGCGCGCTGAAAGTCTGTATGATAACGGTTTTTGCCCTTTCACACACGGCCGGTTCGGTTCAGCAACCGGGTAAAAATTGAACGCAACAACGCCAGACCAGCACAAGTCGGACGATCCTGTTCAGGTTGCCCGCGACATCGTGGAACACTGTGTCGCTACCGGTGGGCAGGAACAGGCCGAAGCCGTCGCCAGGCGCGCCCAGGCCATTGGCGAAATCGTCGCCGGACTGGGTGTCGGCGCCACCGTGACCGCGGCTGCAACCGTCTATCCGCTGCTGGAACAAGGCCTGGTAAGCCGCCGGGAGCTGCGCGGCCAGCTGGCCGACGATACTGTCGAAATGGCGCGTGAGCTGGTGCGGCTGGGGCAATTCTCGCTGCCCGAACAGCTCGAGTCCGGTCTTGATGCACGACAGGCCGAAGCGCTGCGCAAGATGCTGCTGTCGATTATCGAGGACGTCAGGCTGGTGCTGGTGCTGCTCGCCAACCAGCTCGACCGGATGCGCAGCGCGAAACAGGCCAGTGATAATGAGCGCCATCGCGTGGCAATGGAAACCCGCGAAATCTTTGCACCCCTGGCGAACAAGCTTGGTGTCTGGCAGCTGAAATGGGAACTGGAGGACCTGGCGTTTCGTTTTCTCGAGGCGGATACTTACAAGACCATCGCAAAACAGCTCAAGGAACGGCGGGTTGAGCGAGAGGAGTTTATCCGCGAGGTTGTCGCGACGCTGCAGCAGGAAGCTGAAAAGCTGGGTGTCGTCGCCAGCGTGGAAGGACGTCCCAAGCATATCTACAGCATCTGGAAAAAGATGCAGCGCAAGCAGCTCGACTTCAATCACATATTCGATATTCGCGCTGTCCGCGTACTGGTTGAATCTGTTGCTGACTGCTACGCCATTCTCGGCGCTGTGCATGGACGCTGGCCGCCGGTGCCTGGCGAGTTCGATGATTACATCGCAACACCGAAAGAGAACCTGTACCGCTCGTTGCACACCGCCGTCATCGGGCCAGGGCAGAAGACGCTCGAGATCCAGATTCGCACACACGAGATGCATGCTCATGCCGAACTGGGCGTGGCAGCGCACTGGAAATACAAGGAAGGCAAGGCCCGCGAGCTGTCGGGCTCGGACGCTGCTTTCGAACGCAAGATCCGCTGGGTTCGCAGCCTGCTCGAACCTGGTGACAGTCAGGACGCTGCCGATGATTTCATTGAACGATTCCGTGCCGACCTGTTCGAGGACCGTGTTTATGCACTGACGCCGGGCGGCGACATCATTGATCTGCCGCAGGGCTCGACGCCTCTGGATTTTGCTTACTACGTGCACACCGAACTTGGTCACCGCTGCCGTGGTGCCAAGGTGAGCGGCCGTATCGTCCCGTTGACCTACAAGCTCACAAACGGCGATCAGTTGGAGATCATTACTGCCAAGACCGGCAATCCGAGTCGCGACTGGCTGATTCCTCAGCTTGGCTACCTCGGCTCCAGCCGCGCCCGCACAAAAGTGCGTTCGTGGTTTCGCCGCCAGGACCAGCAACACAATATCGAGCAGGGGCGCGGCTTGCTCGAACGCGAGCTGCAGCGGCTCGGCGTCGGCGATGTCAATAGCGAACAGCTGGCACGGCAGCTACGCCTCGGTAACAGCACGGAACTGTATGTTGCCCTGGGCACAGGCGACATAACGGTTACCGAGATTGCCCAGGCGGTACAGCAGCGCGTCGCGCCTGATAACGACGACGAACCGGAACTGCAACTACGTGCGCCGAGTAAAGAGAAAGAATCGAGCATTCGTGTCGAAGGTGTCGGCGGCCTGATGACAAGTTATGCACGCTGTTGTCGCCCGGTTCCGCCGGACCTTATTGCTGGCTACATCACGGTTGGTCGCGGGGTTACCATTCATCGTCGGCTGTGCGCAAACTTTCTGCGCCTGGCGGATGTTCACCACGATCGCGTACTGGAGGTCAGCTGGGGCGGCGACAGTCCCAGCACCTACCCGGTCGATGTCACGATCGAGGCGCATGACCGAAAGGGGCTGGTCAAGGACATCAGTTCGCTGCTGTCAGCAGAAAAAATAAACATAGTTGGCATGAACACGCGTACAGACAAAAAGACCATGTCAGCGAGCTTCGAGCTGACGCTGGAAATCAGCGGTCTCGAGGAATTGAGCCGCATCATGCTGCGTATCAGTAACCTGCCCAATATAGTTTCTGTCAGGCGCCGCAGCTGAGCCTCAACTACACTTTGCGTCAACGTACGGGGAGACTGACATGGCCGATATAAAGCGATACCCGATAATGAGCACCGGCGACCGTCCTGCAGCCGGCGAAATTGACGTTACAGCACCATTTGATGGCAAGCTGATTGCGCGCTGTGCGACCGTTGACGAACCCCACATCGAGGCTGCGATGACTGCGGCGCAGGCCCTGTACCGCGACCGTGCCGGCTGGCTGAGCATCCCGCAACGGCTTGCGATCCTGGAAAAAACCGCCGAAATCATGAGTGCGGAAGCCGAAAGCCTGGCGCGGCAGGCCGCACAGGAAGGCGGCAAACCGCTGATCGATTCCAGGGTAGAGGTGACGCGCGCTATTGACGGTGTGAAGCTGTGCATCGAGCACCTGCGCACTGAACAGGGCGAATTCATTCCAATGGCCGGCACGGCCTCGTCAACCGACCGGATCGCCTTCACCCGCCGCGAACCGATCGGTGTCGTCGTTGCGGTCAGTGCGTTCAATCACCCGCTTAACCTCATAGTGCACCAGGTTGCACCGGCCGTTGCCACCGGTTGCCCGGTCGTGGTCAAGCCGGCCGGCGACACGCCCATCTCCTGCCTGCGGTTTGTCGAAATACTGCGCGAGGCCGGTTTGCCCGCCGACTGGTGCCAGTGCGTCATTACCGCCAACACGCAGGTTTCACAAAAGCTCGTCACCGACCCGCGAGTGGCGTTTTTCAGTTTTATTGGCTCGGCGCGCGTCGGCTGGTATCTGCGCTCACAGCTCGCTCCCGGCGCGCGTTGCGCGCTCGAGCATGGCGGTGTAGCGCCGATGTTCGTCCTCGATGACGCCGACATGGACGCGGCTGTCGCCGCTGCCCTGAAAGGCGGCTTCTATCACGCCGGCCAGGTATGCGTTTCAGTACAGCGGGTATTTGTGCCACGCGACATTGCACGCGATTTTGCCGAACGGCTTGCAGCTGGCGCCCGCGAGCTGCGCATTGGCGATCCGACGTCGCCTGAAACCGAAATTGGCCCGCTTATCCGACCGGCTGAAGTCGAACGCGTCCACGAATGGGTAACCGAGGCGGTGGCCGCCGGCGCCACCCGGCTCAGCGGCGGCGACCCGCTGAGTGACAGCACCTACCCCTGCACCGTGCTGCTCGACCCGCCGGCCGACGCTCGCGTCAGCATCGAGGAAGTGTTCGGGCCGGTAGTCTGCGTCTACGGTTATGACGATCTGGACGCGGCGCTGGAGACGGCAAATTCTTTGCCGGTCGCGTTTCAGGGTGCGGTGTTTACCCGTGATCTCGATCGGGCGATGGAAATCTATACACGACTCGACGCCTCGGCCGTCATGGTCAACGATCACACGGCGTTTCGCGTCGACGCCATGCCATTCGCCGGCCTGCGCCATTCCGGGCTCGGTGTTGGCGGAATCCCCTACACCATGCACGACATGTCGATAGAAAAAATGCTGGTGTTGCGTTCAGGTCACATCCAGCCCGGCTAGCAGCTGCTCGATCGGTTCGATTACCTGCGCGCGATCCAGGATTGGCTTGGCGATGTAGTAGTCAAAGCCTTCGGCGAGAAAACGCTCACGGTCGCCCACCATGGCGTGGGCAGTCAGGGCAACGACCGGCAGGCTCTTCAGCCCGTGACGACGCAGCCCGCGCAGTGCCTCGACTCCATCCATGCGCGGCAAGGAAATATCCATCAGCACCAGGTCAGGCGGGCTGGCGACGATACCCTCGACCGCCAGCACGCCGTCCGGGTACTCCTGCAGCGTATACAGGTCCTGCAGCAGGACGCGCAACAGCAACAGGTTGTCAGGATTGTCCTCGACGATCGCAATCGATCGTTTTTTCGCGGCGCTGTCGTTCAACTGGCGGCACTCGCAACGGCCGGGGTAAATTAGTAGGCTAGCGCCAGCCCTGCGACCGCGCAACACTAACGATGCCGGATTTCAATCTCACAGCCGTCTCCATACTGCTTCTGGAGATACTATTCGTCAGTTGCACGATAATGGCGCTGTTCCGCCTGCGCGAACGGATTTCGCTTGGCCCACTGTACCTGCTGGTCGGCACGAACCAGTACCTGAGCGTGGTTCTGGCCGCAGCGGTGTATGTGATCATTGCGCCTGGAATAACTGTTTCACCAGGCTCATCGGTGCTGTTTCCGGCGTCGCTGTTTGCCATCCTGCTGGTGTATCTGCGCACCGATATCCCCACCGCCCGTGCACTGATATTCGGCATCGTGATTGCCAACATCGTGCTGACGGCCCTGCTGTGGTTCACCAGCTATCAGCTGACGCATTCCGGCAGCGCGAGTTTTGTGGGTGTGCCCATAGAGCTGTTCCAGGTATCGCCCGGCGTGTTCCTCGCCGGCACCCTGCTGCTGCTGGCCGATTTTCTGCTTGTTGCCATCATCTATGAGCTGGCGACGCTGCGCCTGGCCTGGATGCCACAGTCCGGCCGTATCCTGCTGACCCTGCTCAGCGTGCTGGTTTTTGATGCGGTAGTGTTCTCCAGCGTGCTCACTTTCGGCACTGGCGGGTTTATGGAGATCCTGCGGGGCCAGCTGGCTGGCAAGACTATAGCCGGCGTGAGCTACAGCGTTTTACTCGCCGCCTATTTGCGCTGGGTGGAGCCACGCGACGAGAAATTTCATGATGACGCCATTCGTGATGTCTTCTATATTTTTACCTATCGTGAGCGCTATCGACAGCTCCGGGCGCAGCTGCAGGTAGCCGAGGCCGCCAATCTTGCCAAGAGCCGTTTCCTGGCCAACATGAGCCATGAACTGCGCACGCCGCTCAACGCGATCATTGGCTTTTCCGAGGTTCTGAAGATGGGGGGGCTTGGCGGCAAAGCCGACGAATCGACCGTTGAATATGCTGGCCTGATACACACCAGTGGTAACCATCTGCTCGAGCTGATCAGCGA
>JABDJB010000063.1 GCA_013003425.1 Gammaproteobacteria bacterium
CTGGCCGTTGCCGGCGTATTGATCATGAACGTCATGCTGGTGGCGGTCAGCCAGCGCACCGCTGAGATCGGCCTGCTCAAGGCGATCGGCGCCCCGCGACGGCAGATTATCGGGCTGTTCCTGACCGAGGCCGTAATGCTGTCTTTGCTCGGCGCTGCCATAGGATTGGCAATAGGTTTATTTGGTAGTGCATTGATTGGAAAGCTTTATCCTACCCTGCCGGTCGGCGCGCCGTGGTGGGCCATGGTGGCAGCCGTCGTTGTTGCCGTTGTCTCCGGGCTGGTGTTTGGCAGCCTGCCGGCACGGCGGGCGGCCCGGCTCGATCCGGTTATTGCCCTGGCGGGCCGATGAGGACACGCGACTTCCTGCGGCTGACCAGCGGCTCGGTGTTCTCTCACCGGCTGCGCTCCGGCCTGACGACGCTGGGTATCGCGATCGGTATCGGCGCAGTCGTCCTGCTCACCTCGATTGGCGAGGGTATACACCGCTTCGTGCTGCAGGAATTCACCCAGTTTGGCACCAGCATAGTCGCAATCAATCCCGGCAAGGCGACTACGTTCGGCGGCTCGATCGGGGTATTCGGCACGGTACGCCCGCTGTCGATCGAGGATGCAACCGCACTGGAACGTGCACCCTATGTGCGCAGCGTCGTCGCGCTAACGCAGGGCAACGCCGAAGTGGAAGGCAACAAGCGCGCGCGTCGCACGACAGTCTACGGCGTTGGCCCGGCTTTTCCCGAGACGTTCAGCTTCAACATCGGAATGGGCAATTTCCTGCCCGAAGACGACCCGCGGGCGCCACGGGCATTTGCCGTACTGGGCTCGAAGCTGCGCGATGAGCTGTTCGGCAACGCCAATGCGCTCGGCGCGCGTATCCGCGTCGGCGGCGATCGCTACCGGGTAATCGGCGTGATGGAAGCCAAGGGCCAGGTACTTGGTTTTGACCTGGACGACACGGTGTACATCCCCGTCAACCGCGCGCTGGAACTGTTCAATCGCGAAAGCCTGATGGAAATAGACATCCTCTACCAGGACGGAGCGCCGGTCGACGAAGTTGTCGCGTCTGTAAAACGCATTCTCATTGCCCGCCATGGCGGCGAGGATTTCACCATCACCACACAGGAACAGATGATGGATGTACTCGGCTCCATCCTCGACGTGCTGACGTTTGCGGTGGGCGCCCTCGGCGGTATCTCTCTGCTGGTCGGCGGCGTTGGCATTCTGACCATCATGACGATTGCGGTCGGCGAGCGCACGCCGGAAATCGGCCTCCTACGCTCACTCGGTGCCCGCCGCAACCAGGTGCTTGGCCTGTTTCTCGGCGAGGCCGTGCTGCTGTCAGCCATCGGCGGATTCGCCGGGCTGGTGATCGGTGCCGGCGGCGCCTGGCTGCTGCACGCGGCCATGCCGGCGCTGCCGGTACACACGCCGGTGGAATTCGTTATCGTCGCCGAAGTCGTTGCCATTGCAATTGGCCTGGCCGCCGGCGTACTGCCAGCGCAGCGTGCCGCCCACCTCGAGCCACTTGAGGCCTTGCGCGAAGGCTGATTATGCCCCGCCCCGTCGCTGGAACCGGCTGCGGTAAGTGCTTACAACATCCGGCAATGCATAGTGCTAGCCTAATATCAGGTGTGCTTTCGGGTGGGGCGGGACCCTCTATCCGAGGAGGTTACGATGGCTCGGTTCCGTCTCAGGCAGATTGCGCACGAGCTCATGCGGCGCAAGGTTTTCCGCGTTGCTATCGGCTATATGGTGGTCATGTGGCTGTTTGTGCAGGTTGCTGAAGTTACGTTCGAGCCGCTGCAGCTGCCGGCCTGGTCGCTAACCCTTCTGATCGTGTTCGCCATTATCGGATTCCCGGTTGCGGTCATTCTCGCCTGGATTTTTGAGGTCACGCCAGAGGGGGTCCAGCGCGACCCTCATGACACCCAACCCGGTGCGGCGCGCGACAGCGCGAGACGGGACACCGACGTTCGGTCAGTCGCTGTGCTGCCATTTGCTGACATGAGCCCGGAACAGGACCAGCGTTACTTCTGCGAAGGTATTGCCGAGGAAATCCTGAGCCTGCTGTGCGCAGTAAAGTGCCTGCAAGTACCTTCCAGGACTTCGTCGTTCAGATTTGACGCTGAGATACACGATATTCGAGAAATCGGCGCGGCACTCGGTGTGGAATCAATCCTCGAAGGCAGTATCCGCAAAGACGAAGACAAACTGCGCATCACTGCTCAGCTGATTGACACAAAGAATGGTTTTCATACCTGGGCCAGGACTTATGATCGGCAATTGAGCGAGGTACTGGCAGTTCAGGCAGAACTGGCGCGTGATATCGTGAGTCAACTGTGTCAATCATTGAGTGATGCCGGCCTGGTCATACCGGAACCGGCCAGCACCGCAGACATCCAGGCGTACGACTATTATCTGCAGGGCCGCTATTTCCTCAATCGGTTTTCGACACAAGACACAAAGTTTGCCGTTGGGTTGTTTGGCAAAGCTCTTGACCTGGACCCTGGTTTCTCGCGCGCCTGGGCCGGCCTGGCAGAGGCGCATACTTTCCTGAGCGTATACGACAAGAACACCGAGGATCATCGTGTTCAGGCTGGCAAAGCGGCCGAAAAAGCATTGCAGCTCACCCCGGACTCTGCGGCAAGCAGAGCTGCGCACGGCATGGCCCTGATGATCAGCCGCCAGTATTCCGATGCAGTAATTGCTTTCCGCAGGGCGCTGGAGGTCAATCCAAACCACTTCCTTGCAGTTTATTACCAGGCCCGGTGCTACCAGTTGAAAGGCCAACTGCAGCAGGCCGCCGCTCTCTTTGAACAAGCCGCATCACGCAGACCCGCGGATTATCAGGCGCCGCTGCTGGCGCTTTCAATCTACCGCATGCTGGGCAACGTGACACTGGCCCACCGCGCAGCAAAAAGCGGGCTCGAGGCAGCAGGCGTACACCTGATGTTGCACCCGGATGATGTACGCGCCATGTACCTCGGCGCGCTCGCGCTGCTAGAGCTCGGCGAGTCAGACCAGGGACAGCGATGGATCGAAAAGGCAATAGAGCTGCAGCCGGATGACGCGCTGGTGCATTACAACGCCGCGTGTTTTTACACCCAGGCTCACAACTTCGATGCAGCGCTGCAAAGCCTGAGTAAAGTCGACCAGGCCGGACTGGCATTCAGTGACTGGGTCGCAAACGATCCGGACCTGGGTCCGCTGCGTAAAGACCCGCGGTTTGATAGCTTGCTGCGATCAAAGACCGGCAGCTTCGGCAAGGCTGCACAGGCCAGCGCTCGCTGACACGGGCGAAACAGTACGCTTGTCCTGGTTGGCCGCTCGATGGTATCTCGCAGCGGTTGGAATGCCTCCGATTCGGCCGGCATCCGGTCAAGCGCCGAATCTGCGTCTCGCCGTGGCGTGTTACATAAGCCACCCGTGTGACCAGTATCACGGCAGCCCCGCCGCCACCCCGGTACGCTGACGCAAACCGGCACGGCCCGAGATAATTAACCCGACGTGAACACGAGCGTACAGCCCGCTGAGCAGACCCCCTCAGACCAGTCGATGGACGACGCGGCGTGGGCGATCCAGGTGGAAAACTCGATCCGCAAATGGCTGCCGGCTCACGCACTTGCCCTGCCGGGTGTTTGCCGCGCCATTGCCGTCGTCGGTGATGCAAAGAAAAAGGACTTCCGCGTTGTTGCGACCTGGCCGCAGGGATTTGCCGGCAGTGACGACATGCTGGAGATGGCTCCGGTCGGCTTTGAGGGGCGCAGTGAAGCGCGCCGTCTGCGCAGCGAGACGGGTCGCAAGCTCGATCGCATTGCCATGCCGATCTTCCACAAGGAACAGTTTCTTGGCGTACTTGTAGTCGAAGCCGATGGATTGAAAAGCCAGCAACGCAAAGACCTTTACGCGATCATCAACGGCAAGCCGCCGCAAAGGACGTCCGAGGCAGAGGCCACGGCAAACCGCCTGGCCATTGTGCTGGATGTCCTGGCAACCTGTCTCCATGCCGAGCCGGCCAATATTGCGCTGCATGCCATGGTCGGTGAGCTTGCCAGCCGTACCGGTTGTGACCGCGTCAGCCTGGGACGGCTGACCCGCGGCCGAATGAGCGTCATCGCTATCTCGGCCAATGACAAGCTCGAAGAAACCGAGGAGTACGTCGATGCCCTGGCGGCCGCCATGCTGGCCGCGACGCGACGTCGCCAGAACATCACCTATCCATGTCGCAGCAATTCAATTGCCCAGGACCGGCCGCATGCACAGCTAAGCCAGCAGCTCGGCGACGCAAACGTGATGACGGTGCCCCTGGTGCTGCATGGCGAGTGCTACGGCGCGCTCACGCTCGAACGTCATGGCAACACCAGCTTTGGTCCCGGCATCGGCGAACTGTGCGAGGCACTCGCGCCGCTGGCCGGCCCGGTTATTGACCTGAAGTTACGCAAAGAACAACAACCGATTGGCAGGCGCCTGCTGACCCGCCTGGTGGCGAAAAAACAGGACCCGGCAGGCTAGACCCGGGCAGAGCGCGGGCCACGCGCGCGGCTGGTAAACTGCGCCCTTGGGGTTTATCCGGGGGCCGGCAGGTGCAGCCCAGCTTCGCAAAAACTGTTCATAGTCTTGCCATTATTCTGCTCGTCGGCCTCGGCGCGCCTGCGTTGGCGCAATGGACCGCGCCGGACAGCCAGTGGCACGGGCGGTGGTACAGCGCCACTCCTGCCGTCATGGGTTTCGACGGCGGCGCGCTCGGGCAGGCGATCGACCGTATCGGCGCGATGGACGGCGTGTACGGATTCCTGCTGCTGCGTAATGGCTACCTGGTCGAAGAGCGTTACTGGCGCGAAGGCACGCGCAGCAAGCCGCATAACATCAAGTCGGCTTCGAAAAGCGTCATCTCGGCGCTGGTCGGTATAGCCATCGCCAATGGGCATTTCGGTCTCGACCAGCCTATCGTCGAACTGCTGCCACAGGCGCGCCAGTACCTCGATGATCCGGTCAAGCGTCGCATCACCGTGCGCCACCTGCTTACCATGACCTCGGGTCTGGAGTCAGCCAGCTATGACTCCTACAACGCCTGGGTTGTCAGCCGCGACTGGATACGTGACACCTTGCGCCGCCCGTTGCAATCAGCGCCGGGTGAGCAATACAACTACAGCACCGCCAACAGCCACCTGCTGTCGGCGATTCTTGCGACCAACACCGGCATGAGCACGCGGGCTTTTGCTGAACGCGAGTTGTTCGGCCCGATGGGCATAACCATCTATGGCTGGGACACCGATCCGAACGGCGTGCACCTCGGTGGTAATAACCTGTCAATCACGCCGCGCGACATGGCGAAGTTTGGCCAGTTGCACCTCGATGGCGGACGCTGGCAGAACCGCCAGCTGGTACCCCACTGGTGGGTCGATGCCTCAATCGCACCGAGCACTTCCGGCGACCAGGACACTTACGGGGACTATGGCTTCCTGTGGTGGTCACAGCCGCTCGGTGCTGGCAGCTTTGCTGCCGTCGGCTTCGGCGGCCAGTACATCGTGGTCTCGCCAGAACTCAATACCGTAATCGTAGTGACGTCGACACTTGTATCGAAGGGCCGTGAGTGGGAGACAGAACTGTTCGACCTGCTGCGTTATGGCGTCATTGGCAGCCTCACCGATCCGTCGATGCCGCCCGCGGTGATTGCGGCCACCACTATCGCCAACGTCAACCTGCGCGCAGTCCCCAGCACCAGCGGCCGTCGCCTGAAACTGCTGACGAATGGCAGCGAGGTACTGATCGACAGGCGTGACGGGGTCTGGCTGCACGGCTCGGTGGAAGATGTCGAGGGCTGGATACATTCCGACTATATCGACAACCTGTCGATGACCGGGCAACAGGCTCCGGCATCGGACATGCAGGCAGCAGCGCAGCCAGCCAACCTGCTGCTGGAGGCAGTCGCTGAAAAACAGCAGGCAGAGAAAGCACTGGCAGCCAGCCGTGACGAGATTGCACAGCTGCAGGCCAGGCTGCAGCGTAGTCGCGATGCAGCACAGCGCGCCCATGCCGATGTGGTAAGCCTGCAGGCAGCACTGGCAGAACAAGGTGACCGCTCCAGCCAGTTGCAGCAGTCGCTGGACCAGTCTGTGGCGCGTGGAACTGCACTCGAAGACAATCTCGGCGCCAAGCTGGCGCAGGTCAGGCAGCTCGAGGCCGGCCTGACCAGTTCGTCCACGCGCAGCGAAGAGCTGCTGACCGAGCTGGCCACACGTGGCACCCAGATCGCGAAGCTGGAACAGCAATTCTCGAGTTTGCAGTCAGACAAGCAGTCCCTGCTGACCGAAGTGCAGACCGGTCGTCGCGAACTTGATGCAGTCAGCCAGCAACTGACCCAGGCGCAACAGGAGCAACAAACGACAGCACAACAGCTGCAGGCACTGCAGGCCCAAATCGCGACGGCGCAGAATAACGCCGAGCAGGCAGTCACTGCGGAGCGCACCGCGTCTGCCAGGCTCGAAGAAATACAGCAGAAATACCAGGCGGAACAATCACGCGCCGCCGAACTGGAAAACGCGCTGGCCGGCGCCCAGACCGATCGCCAGTTCGTGCTGACCGATCTGCAGGAAAGCCGCTCTCAACTGAGCACGCTGAAGGACTCGATGGGCACGATGCAGGCCGCCAATGTGGCACTCGACAACGAGCTGGAGCGACTGCTGATCGACCATGCTGCACGCGGCGAAAAGCTGAACCGGTTCGAGCAGGAGCTGGCGGCAACGACCGCACAGCGTGACGCATTGACGCAACAGGCAAAGGCCGACAAACAGCGCCTTGCAGGACTGCAGGACGAACTGGCCGCCGCGACGACACAGAGTCGTCAGCTGGCTGCCTCGCTGGCGGAACAGCAACAACAATCGCAACAGCTGGAAACAACTCTGGCGCAGGTGCGCGGCGACGCCGATACCGTTCGCGACCAGCTCCGCGCAAGCCGTTCGCAGGCCGGCAAGCTGCAGGCGCAGCTCGAACAATCCACCGCACAGAACGAATCCACCAGCGAGTCCCTGGCCGCAAGCCAGGCCCGGGTTGCCACTCTGGAAGATTCGCTGGGCGCTGCGCAGGATCAGGCAGCTGATAACGCACGACAATTGCAGTCGGTTAGCGGAGAACTGGCCTCAACGCAGTCACTGGCTGGCAAGCTGCAGGGCACGCTGGCCACGGTGCGGGCAGCGCGCCAGGCCAGCCTCGATGAGCTGGCTGACAGTATCGAGCAGACGACGGCGCTGCGCAGCGCGATCGATAATGAGCAGGAGCAGCGGCAACAGCTGCAGGCCGAGCTGACCACCAGCCGTGAACAGGCTATACAGCTGGAATCGCGACTGGCACAGATAACCGAAACAGGCCAGACGCTGTCTGCTGAGCTCGACCAGGCCGGACAGCGTATTGCGTCACTGGAAGCTGCCGTAAGCAGTGCGCGCGCTGACACAGAAAAAACCAGTGCTGAGCTGGTCAGTAGTGACAAGCGCGCCGCACAACTGGCAGAACAGCTGGCGCAGGAACGTACTGCCGGCGAAGCCGCATCCACCGAACTTGATCAGCGATCGAGACGTATCGCAACACTGCAACAGAATCTCGACGAGGCGCAGAAAGCCAGTCAGCTGGCCAACACCGAACTTGCAGGCAGTCGTGCGCGACTGGATGAACTGCAGGCCACCCTGGCAGACGCCCGCGCCAGCCGAAAGTCAGATGCCGAAAAACTGGCCGCCGGCAGCGCGCAGCAGGCTGAATTGCAGGAAACGCTCGCCGGCGCACGTGCCGCGCGCAGCGCAGACGCGGACAAACTGGCAGCGAGTACTACCCGTATTACACAGCTGGAAAGTGATCTTGCAGCAGTCACCGGCCGTGCCGACAAACTGAGCGCAGAACTGGCGCAGGCCGAGACGGCGAGCGAGACCACGGTTGCCCGGCTCACGGCTACCCGGCAACAACTGGCGCAGGCGCAAAGCAACCTGGCGCAGCTGCAGGACGAAAGAAAGACACTCGAAACACAGCTGGCCTCCAGCCGCGGCGAGTTCGCCAGCCTGCAGGACAACGTCGCCAGGGCCGGCACCACAGAAGCGTCACTGGTTACCCGCCTGCAGCAGGAATCAGCACGGCTGGCCGGCCTGCAACAGGAGCTGCAGCAGACCCGGTCCGAACGCGAGACGCTGGCCGGGAAACTGGCTGACAGCGAATCACGCCTCGGCGAGCTGCAGCAAAGCCTGGCCGGTGCGCAGCAGCAACGCGAATCGGGCAGCGATGAATTACGTGCCAGCAATACCCGGGTCGGCGAGCTGCGTGCCGAACTTTCCCGGCGAGACGCAGCTCAACGGGAAACCGCTCAGCTGCTGGCGGCGCGAAACCAGCGTATCGCTGAGCTGGAAACCTTAGTGAGCCAGGCACAGCTGGCCGGAGAAAATACCGGTACCACCCTGGCGCAAAGACAAAGCCGCATTGATGAGCTCGAAGCTGAACTGGCAGTAAGCCGGCAGGCACTCGGGGACGCCAACAGGCAGTTGCGCAGCGCAAATACCAGGCTGGCACGGCTTGAGGATCAGCCGGCCACACAGCCGACCGTTGCCGGCACTACACCCGCGCGTGACAGCACTGCCGCGATGGCACTTGCTGATACGACGGAAGACAAGCCCATCGTCGAGTTGCTGGCGTCCACCAGCCGCACTGTCACTACGCCGCCGCCCGGGAACATTCGCCCGCGTATCGAAAAGTTAATTAGCAACTGGGCCGCCGCCTGGTCAGGCAAGGATGTCGAAGGCTACCTGGCCAGCTATTCGCCGGAATTTCGCTCAACCAGTGGCCAGAACTTCACGCAATGGCAGGCGCAGCGCCGCCAGCGACTGACCCGGCCAAAGTTTATCGAGGTTGGTATCGGCGAGATCACCGTGGAGCAGCTGGATGCCGGCCGCGCTCGCGCAACCTTCACCCAGGACTACCGTGCCGATCACTACAGCGACAGCGTAACGAAAACACTGGAACTGACCCGCAACGGCAGTGAGTGGAAAATTGTCAGTGAACGGTCACGATAAGGCTGCCGGCCCGCGCCAGGCGGTCCGTTGTTGTACATTAATGACTACAGAACGAAACTCATCGGGGATTTGATATGAGGTTAGCAATATATTTTGTCCTGGCGATCGTGTTGACCGCTGGTACCGGCTGTGAAAAGAAAGACACTTCAGTGCAACAACCAATATCCGACACCGAGGTACCACAGTCGGATGCGATGGAGCCGGCCGAAGATATCGCTTATCCGGGTGGCCCCCTGGTGCGTCACATGCACATGCATGCAGCGCAGCTCGAACGCCTCAATGCCGCGCTCGATGCCGGCGACATGGTTGCCGCCGGCACCCCGGCATACTGGCTGTCACGCCACGAGATGCTGCCAAACATGCCTGAAACCTGGCGCCCGCACATGGCGAAAATGCGCATGGCGGCCGAAGCTGTCGAAGCTGCCGCCGACATCGAAGCCGCGCGGGCCGCGGCGTCGCGTATCGAAGACAGCTGCCGCGGTTGTCACGAAGCGGCTGGTGCCGGACCGACCTGATGCAGCCACACGTATACCGGGCCTCCCGGTTTCTCGAAGCCGAGTTTGGCCATGCCGATGTAACTGATGAACTGGCCGCCTGGGTAGACAATTCAGGCATCAAAACCGGCGTGCTTACGGTGCAGCTGGTCGGATCCACCGGAGGCGTGACCACGATCGAGTACGAATCAGGTGCACTGGCCGACCTGCAACGCGCTTTCAATACCCTTGCGCCGGCCAATGAAGATTACCAGCACAACGAGCGCTGGCATGACGGTAACGGTTTTTCTCACCTGCGCTCTGCCCTGCTGAAAACCGGCATTGCACTGCCCATTATCGATGGCCGGCTGCAGCTGGGCACCTGGCAACAGGTTGTAGCCATCAACTTTGACAACCACGCACGCGACCGGGAGCTGGTCGGCGTCATAATCGGCGACTGACGACGCCCGTGAGGAAATCACACCGCGCTATCGCTATCGCCGGCAACATGGGCACCGGCAAGTCCTCGCTGGTGGAGTTTTTGAGCAACACCTACGACGCCGAACCGTATTACGAGCCCAACGAAGATAACCCGTACCTGGCCGACTTCTACGACGACATGAAGCAGTGGGCCTACAACTCGCAGATGTATTTTTTGAGCAGCAAGTTCCGTATCCACCAGGAACTGGACCTGATGCCGGGCGTGGTGATCCAGGACCGGACGATTTACGAGGATGCGCAGATATTTGCGACCGCGCTGCGTGAGATGCGCTATATCGACGAACGCGACTGGCAGACCTACTGGAATTTCTACCAGACCATACTGAACGCGATTAACCCGCCCGACCTTATGATTTACCTGCGCTGCTCCATGCGAACGCTACGCAAGCGCATCCGCCTGCGCGGGCGTGAAATGGAACAGGAAATCCCGATGCCATACCTGAAACGTCTGGAACGGCTGTACGAGACCTGGCTGGAAAGCTATGCACGCAGCCCGGTGCTGGTGATCGAGACCGACAAGATCGACTACGTCAACGATCTGATCCACCGCCTCGATGTCATGGAGCAGATCGAGGCTCTTGTATCGCTGTCGGAAAAAGGCATCGCGGCCGGCGCTGCTGACGGCTGAGAAAACAATAATACCGGCCCGGTTTTCAGGCCCGTTACCGTCGCTTTAGTTCGGCCACTTCCGCTTCGAGCGCGCTCACCCGTTTGGCGAGCTCGGACAAATCGACGCTGTCGGTAGCGGCAGCGCTGACCGGCGTCCTGGGCTTGCCCGCTGATACCTCGGCTTTTACGGGCCCGGACAGCAGGTGCATGTACTCAGAATCCCGGCGCCCCGGCGTGCGCGCCAGCTCTACGACCATCGGACCGGCATCACGCTCAACCAGGCTGTTGAGGGTATCAACGACAGCATTATTATCTTCGAACGAATGCAGACGCCCACTGTTCGTTCGCAGCTCGCCGGGTGTACGCGGGCCACGCAGCAGCAGCACACAGACGACGGCAAACTGAGCCGGGTCCAGCTTGATCTCGCTAAACCGCGTGTTGCACAGGCGTTGCCGGTATTTTTTTACGCCGCTTTTGAAGTTCTCGTCGGTTTGTACAAGATGCCGCGCATCCAGAAGGCGTACCGCCCGCTCTACCACGGCCTTTTCCAGCGCCATCACCGGGTTGCGACCAGACTTTTGATTGCAGGCATTGGTCAGCGCATTAAGGGTCAACGGGTACTGATCCGGCGTAATGACGGATTTCTCCATCAGGCAGCCAATGATGCGTGCCTCCTCCGCACTTAGTTCAGGTAGCACAAATACGCCCTCTTGATAAACTGATTAAAGCAACCCCTACGTTGCTGCCGGTTTGCAGTATACGGCCATTTGCAGCGTTCGCCGCCCGGACCTGTCATTTCCGGACTAAAAACAGCCGTTATCGTTATGGTTCGACGCCGCGACTCGCCGGTCTGACCGGTCCGACTCGCGGTCGAGCTCACGAAGTTGCTCCAGCAGGCCGCGCGAGTCATCGGCGGCGCTCAGGTCGTGCCAACTGATGATTTCACGAGCAGCCTCTGCAACCGGGACACGCGGGTAACGTGACCCGGTCAGCCAGTTGATGAATTTCATTGTGCGAAAGCCGTCCAGCCAGCGCACCAGCTGCGCTGCCAGCGAGTCCATGCTGGCGACGTTGGCGCGTGTCTTGTTCAACCACGTCGCATAGCCCATCGAGTCCAGAAACGGCTCGTATTCTGATGGCATTGGCTGATCGTTCCGGACCGACGCATGCAGCGTACGCTGAAACACCTGCAGCTCGCGATAAGCGGCGGGCGCATAGGTAGTCTGGGCCTCCGTCTGTGCTCGCCCCATCGCCGCACCGGTGCCAAACGGCACGCGCGTGGAAACACGTGCCGAGGGAAAAACAGTCGTCTCGTTTATCTCACCCACCGAGCCGCGTTTAAGCAGCTTGTTGATGAAATAAAAATCCTCGCCGGCCGCGCGCCGGTTCATGCCGCCCTCCTGCGCATAGATCTCGGAGCGTACAACCATGGCCGAGCCTACCGTATGACAAGCATAGGGTGAGTCGGCCGCCTGCAGGCCATTCCTGTAGCAACGCAGGTGCAACTCGTAGTCAATAATCGAAGAGCGGGAAGCACCAGGGGCGTCCTCCAGCGGGTGCTCGAAACAGACCACCGCGCCGACGTCGCCCGGATGATCGACGAAGTGACCGGCTATGGCGGTGAGGTAGTTCGAGGCAACCCGGCAATCGGCATCCAGCGAAACAATGAGGCCTCTCCCCTCGCGACTGGCCGCGAGCCGCGCAAGGGCGGCGTCCATACCGAGCTTCCGGGCCAGGCCCACGCTCGCCTGCTGCGCCGGCAGGTCACGATAATCGAGCACATGACAACCGAAACGACCAGCGTCCAGGTTCCTGGCCCAGGCCTCAGCCTGTTGCAGCGATTCGGCGTTGATGCGGCGAGTCTCGGTGCCGGCGTCGTCGGGTGCATTGATAACAACCAGTATTTCGACAGCACAGTGCGGACGCGACGCCGCCGCAACCGACTGCAGCGTTGCAACAAGGTCCGGCTCAGCAAGCGCCGGAATTACCACGACGAGGCCAGGATCCGCATCAGGCGCGGACAGCGCCGGGGGCGCCGCATAGCCGTGACGATCGAAGTAACGCCTGATATCACGCGCATGACGTTGTGCGAGAATAGTGCTGCCGGGTGTGGCTTGTGAGGGTTTCGATGACACGTAAATCTATTGATCTGGTGGTTGCGACCGATCCGGCCTGGGTCGACGCGCCGCTCGGCGACTTCGACGCATTCATGATGGACCACGCCAATTGTGAGCGCAAAGCCTCGGCACTGGCGATGAGCCTGGTGATGAAATATGCCGACCGCCCGTCAATTATTCCCGGGCTGATCGATGTCGCGCTGGAAGAACTGGAGCATTTTCAGCAGGTATACCAGCTGATGCAGGAGCGCGGGCTGCAGCTGGCCAGCGACGTACCCGACCCGTATGTCAAAGAACTGACAAAACTGATGCGTCACACTCGCAACGAGCGGTTCATCGATCAGCTGCTGGTCGCATCGATCATCGAATGCCGCGGCGCCGAACGCTTCGGCTTGCTCGCCGCTGCGCTGCCCGACCCGCAATTAAAAGCCTTTTATTCCGAGCTGCACAAGGCGGAAATAAAACACGGCCACCTGTTTGTGCACTTGCTGCTAAAAGAGTATCCAGAGGATCAGGTCTACCCTCGCTGCGAAGAACTCATGGCAGAAGAATCACGCATCATGGAAAGCCTGCCCCGGCGGCCTGCATTGCACTAAAGGGGTCGAACCGCACTTCTTTGGTGCATTCGTCGACAGCCGAGTGCTGAAACTCCCAGGGACCGGGATGATGCTGTTCTATGAGCTGCGTTTTCCGGGTCTGCCCATCTTTGCTGGACGAACCGATCGACCAAGCATGGCTTCAATTTGATCCTTGAAGCGGTTATTGCCCATCACCCGACAGGCATTGGTGGTATCTCTGATATAGGTGAGTAATTCAGGGTCGAATTCGTCGGCGAACAGATTTCGGTAAGCCTCGAACCGGCTTTCCAGATTCGTCGCCAATGACTGATACCGGGCATGTTCGGTTATCAGGCTATCGTACTTTCCAACGGCGTTGTGCGCGTAACTAGAGTGCGGGTAATCTCCTGGCAGGCGCACCATTCCTGCGCGGACAGGATTGAGCTCGATATAACGGTAGCAACTCAGCAAATAGGCGTTGTCCTGCACCAGGCTAGCCTTGTATCGACCTTGCCACAGCGTGCCGGTGCGATTGTATTGTCTGTTTACTCTCTGGACATAGGTGCGACCCAAAGCTTGCATCAAATGAGGCAGTGAGCGTTCGCTACCGGGCGTAATGAGCAAGTGAGTATGATTGGTCATCAAGACGTAGGCATGAATTTGGCAGTCAAACTGGCGGGCAGCGGTACCGAGCGATTTCCGGTAAAGCTGGTAATCCGAATCTTCGAAGAATACTGCCTGGCGATCTACGCCGCGCTGGATGACATGCTGAGGCAGCCCGGGGATGAAGTAGCGGGGTTGACGCGGCATGTCCGCTATTGAACTCGCCCCTTGTCGAACATGCCAGCACCAAAAAAGTGCGGTTCGACCCCATTTACTTACGTTTATTTTTTTGTGCTATAGTTCCAGAGCAAGTATGTCAAATGCTCAAACATAACGACATAAGGACTTCGGTTCGGAGATTGCAATGAAAAAGACCACCATGACCCTCGCGGGCTGTATTTTGATACTGCTCGCTGGCAACGCATCAGCCTGTGGCGAGAGCCTCTTCAGAGTCGGCAAAGGCGTAGCGTTTCGCGAATACACCGCCCCTCTTCCAGGAAGCGTACTGGCCGTCGCAAATACCGAAGCGGAATTGGCATTAGTTGAGAGACTGGCAGCTGCCGGTCACGAAGTTCACGTCGTATCAGACCCGTCAGAAATTAGCGAGGAGCTTCGAAACCACAAGATCGATGTCGTCCTTGCGTACTACAGCGCAAGGGACGTAGTTGAGGACGAAATGACGTCAGTGGCGAGTGCGACCTACATTCCCGTGGCAATGGACGGGACCGTGGAAGTCACCGAGGCCGGCAAGCAGTATCAGCAATCTCTCTCCAACGAAGATAGTGTTTTGAAATATTTGAAGACTATTCACAAAACACTGAAAGAAAAATCATGAAAAAACAGCCTGGCGGCGTGCCACGAAGCACGCTGCGCGGGGTGATTGCGCTGTCGACAATGGCGACCATTGGCCTTACTTCGAACGTCCACGCAACAGATGTTGGGCTCCGGAAGGGTAGTGGTTACTTCTCGTTAACTTACCAGCTCAATTCTACCGACGGCTTCGAGAGCAGTATTGGCGATCTGCCGATTGGTTCGATCGATACTCAGGTTATGAATTTTGAGTTCCAGTACGCCCTTTCAGATCGCCTGACAATCATCGCCGGTATCCCTTATGTGAGAAAGCGGTACAACAACGGCCCGCTGCCCCATGACCCGTTGCTGCTCGATCCGCCGAGACCTTTTGTCGAGAACGTAGATCTTGGAGGTTGGAATTCTGGTTTTCAGGACCTGAATATTGGTGCGAGATACCTGGTCAGAGAGGGAACCTTTTCTATTGAACCATTTGCTTACCTTGGCGTACCGAGTAACGAGTACCCGTTTTATGGTAACGCGGCCATCGGTCAGCAATTAACACGACTTCAAGTCGGGTCGTCCTTCATGTGGTTCCCGGGCCTGTCCAACGCCTCCTATCGAGCCGATATCGGCTATGTTTTCGTGGAGAAAACACTTGGCGTAAACGTCAATTACTGGAATATTCGCGCCGAGACTGGTTACCAGTTCGGACCGCGTATTACAGGCAGACTGTTCACCCTTCTGAAGAAAGGATCCGGACTCTCGGTGCCCACTGGCTTTCCCGGATTCCCTGGTGAATTGACTGACGAGAACTGGTATCAGCACGATCGCACACTCAAACACAACTACTGGAATATCGGCATCGGCCTCGACTGGGCTTTGAATGACCACTACAGTATCTCGTCAAATTACATGGAAATGATCTGGGAAGATCAGGTGAATATCCTCGAATACGCCTTTACCGTGTCACTTGCGCGGGCGTTTTGATTAACATCGGAAACACCTAAGGCGCAACTTTGAAGCGTTGCAAGGTTTCAGGCAGACGATCACGCAAAACTTTCTGCCGCAACTCGACCGAGTTGACAACAGCCTTGTATCTTTTCTCATCCTTGAACTTGCGAAAACAAGGTGAGTCAACCAGGACCGGGTACCAGAGCAATCCTGGACTGTCCATAACTCGCTCAAGGGTTTCCAGCGCCAACTTATCCTCTCCCAGTATCGAGTACCCACAGGCCTCATACATGATTGGCCACCATGCGTTTTGAGAACCGGTCTGCCTGAGGCGGCTCATTATCCCATTAACAAATTCGGCAAATTCATGTGCCTTCTCAAACTGCCCGTTTGCATTTAGCGCGTCAGCATAAATCATTAGCGTCTCAATGCCGTTAGCGCGCCTGGTATCAACAAAGACTCTCTCGGGCAGGCCTTGTCGGTCCAGTATGTAAATTGCCTGCTCGTAGTCACCAAGCGCCAGGTGCGCCCGCGCCAGTCCGTACCAGATTTGAACCTGATTGGGATTCTCGAGGGCCAGGTCACTGCCAACCTCGATCATCTCCTGATATCGTCTGAACCAATACAGGTTGATAAACGACGTGTCCGGGTCAAAATGCCTGGCGCCTTCCTCGTCGCCAATTCGAGCATACAGTTCGGCCAGCATCCAAGGCGCGTCCGCATAGTCGGGATCTGCAGCTCTTGAGCGCATTGCCCAGGCAATTCCTACGTCAAGATTCCCAACAAGCTCGTGGATTCGCGCCAGGTGCAGAAAGGCAACCGCCTTTTTCGGAGAGTTGCTGAAGCGCTCCTGAATATCGGCAGCAATCTCAAGCGCCTTGTCTCTTTGCCCGGAAACACCGTAGAAGTTGCCGAGCTCTGCGTAACGTAAGAGAGATTCCGGATCCTGATCCAATGCCCGTAAAAAATATATTTCAGCCTCATCGGTGTCGGGTTGATGCCACAACCATTTTGCATAGGCTGCCAACGCATCGGCGTTGAACGGATTGAGTTCAATTGCACGCGCGTGCGCGTCGCCAGCGTTCTCAAATCGCATCCACCGGTACAGTGCCAGCGTGTTTTGAACCTCAGAAAGATTCGGATTGATCTCCAACGCTTTTACTATAGCGGCGCCGGCACTCTCAATATCCCCCAGATAGAGCAACGCATCAGCGTATCGACTATGTGCCAGAGCTGAATTTGGGTCAGCTTCGGTTGCTCGTCGATAAAGCTCGATGGCTTTCGATAGTTGCTCCATTTTTACCGTTGGTTGATCTTTGACCTCTTGAAACGTTATACGCGCAAGTTGCAACAGTTCGTTGGCCGACGCATCAAGGGTTGCCAGCGTAGACCTGCCCAACGACGGATCAGAACCTGGCATCAGCAGTGCCACAATTTCTGTTGCTATTTCCTGTTGGGCGGTCAACAAGTCATCGTCTCTTTTCCGAAATGTCTTGGTCCAGTCGCCAAATCCAGACTCGCCATCGATTACTGTCACCGTGATATGAAGGACATTGTCCTGCCGCCTCACTGTTCCTTCGATCAATTGGGCAACACCAAGCCGCATTGCGATTTCCGGCGCCGATAGTGTCTGGTTCTGAAAAATCACAGAGGAAGATCTGGCGGCTACCCGCATGCCACCGATTCGGCCAAGTTGATCTCGCAGCTCGTCGCTCAGCCCCTTGGGTATGTAGTCGTCATCGACGTATTGGCTCGCGTTCTCAAATGGCATAACGGCAATCGTATTCTTGGCCGGGCGCTCTCGATTTTCACGCTGAGCTGTCCCTGATTCCTCCAGCCCAACGACGCTCGGATAGACAAGGTAAAACAAGCCCGCCGTAGCACCGATGAGCAGGGCTGTGGCCGCCACAATGGTGAGCCGACCTTCCGCGCTGGAGGTTTGGGCTCGCCTTACACCGCCTGGCCCGATGTCGAAGCGCCATGCCAAAAACATCGTAACGGGAAAGCCAACGACGAATAGAATTGCGACAAAGGACTTCGATCCTTCCGGAAAAACCGGTAATGCCTCAATAAGAAATGACAAAACCTCCGTGATGCTCCAGGCAGCAGCAGCGTATATTAGAGCCGTCTGCAGTACCCGACGGCGCCCCAACTCGGCAAATAGGTGTTGCGCGATACCGTCATCCGGCTCGGATAATTCCCGGACTTCGGCAAGCATCCTGTAGCCCTCGCCCCGGACCAAACCGATGTAACGCGGGGAATCGGCATTGTCCCCCAGTGCCCGGCGAACCAGCTTGATTCTTTGAGTGACTGTCTCCGGGCTGACGAATTTCCCTGACCACACAAGCTTGACCAGCTCGTCATGCGTCACGAGGTTGGGGGCCGCCCTGGCCAATACCAGTACCAGCTGATAGGACAGCCGCGGCAGATCAAGGACCGCTTTCCCACGGCGGACCTGACGCTTCCCTATATCGAGAACCAGATCCCCTATCTGAAGGCATCCACTGGTTGGCTGCTGATCCATATACTAGGTCTCTGCTCGCTCGACCATGATTCTTCGCAGTCTATGTGCCTGATTTTAAAGGGTCAAGTGAAACTTCACACAACCTTCATGCGAGTTTCACACGGCACCAGACACAACAACCTAATCTGAACTCGTCCGGTTTTTTGAGCATTGGCCGGATCGCTGGCGGAAAGCTACCGCTAGCGTGGAAGAAGGCGCGCCTTCTCATTTATACCCTTGGCGGTAGCGACGAGGAGAAGATTGTTAAGGATGCCGGACTCAAAACTGGAGTCACTCTGCTACTGGTGTTTGTGGCGAGCACCCTGGGCCGACCATGGGTTTCGAAATAATTTTGATGGTGCCGGAGAGTGAATTTGAATCGCCAACCTACGATTACTAATGCGCACCACCGCTTGTAGTTAATTGTTGGTGTGCAGCGAATCCGGGCACCCGCGGCATCCAGTTCCTGACCGTGCATAACGGTGCATAACCGAGTCACGCAAAACTCACGCAGTATTCGGCTACATCCGTCCTGCCCACAGTCTATTCTTTAAGGTGAACTACCGAAGAATAAATGCTGTCCTGCAGCAGAGGGAATCGCCATGCGCCCGACTATCGTACTCCTGGCTTGCCTGATGACTACAGCCATCTGGGCCGCCGTACCAACCAGCCTGAACTATCAGGGTTACCTGACCGACCCGAGTGGCGCTGCTATAGACACTGACACACAGATAACGTTCTCGATCTACAACGCCGATGTTGGTGGGTCGTCGTTGTGGAGCGATACACGAACTGTGCCAGTCGATCAGGGACTGTTCTCTGTTGAGCTGGGTAATCCACTTAATCCGTTTCCGGCAGGTTTATTCGACACGCCGCTGTTCATCGGCATCGATGTCGACGGTGATGGCGAGATGGTGCCACGCAGACCGCTAACCAGTGTGGGTTTTTCGTTCAAAGCTGACCAAGCTGATGATGCGCTGAGCCTGCAGGGTCAGGGACCAGCGGCATATGACCAATCCCTACACGTATCTGATGTGGCCAACCCTCACGGCGTGACAGTCGGTCAGACCGGTGGCGCCTCCAGCGGCGACATTGCAAACCTGCAAGCACAGCTTGACGCGGCGCTGGCAACGATAGCGCAGGTACAGACAGATCTTGGTAATGAAACAAGCGCACGGATCGCGGCAGACAATGCGGAGATTGCCGCACGTATCGCTGATGTCGATGCCGAGGAAGCCGCGCGTATTGCTGCCGTCGCCGACATCGCGGACAACACTGTTTTGGCTCTGGATGGCATGCTGAGTTTGTCCGGTGGCGACACGGCGCTATTCGATGGTGTCAACGTGCAGGTGGTGAATGGCACCGATACGACCGACGGGAATCCTAACGGCAAGGGAAATCTCATCGTCGGATACGACGAGCCGGACACTGATCTACCGATTTGCTCAGTTGGCAGCTCCGACAATGCGACTGATTGCGGGAACGCCGGGGGCGTGTGGGACTCGAGTCATAAGAGCGGCTCGCATAACGTGATCGTAGGCTACCTGCACAACTACACCCGGTACGGCGGACTGGTGGTCGGCGTTAACAACAACATCACCGGAATCGTCGCCAGCGTGACCGGCGGCTCGGGTGGTACGGCCAGCGGTTCTGCCGCAAGCGTCAGCGGTGGCATCAACAATAGAGCGATTGCCAGTAATTCCAGCGTAAGCGGCGGCAGCGTGAACATTGCGGCAGGAGGGACCTCCAGTATTGGTGGGGGAGCCGGCAACCTGACCAGCGGCAACTCCGCCAGTATTACGGGTGGTCGTAATAATGTCGCCAGCGGGGACTGGTCCGCTGTCGTTGGGGGTGGTTTCTCAGACCCGCTGTTTGGCAACGAAGCCTATTCCAATTATTCGGCGATCCTCGGTGGGTTCCGCAATGTGACCGGCGACACCGGCAGTGGCGACAGAACGCTAGGTGAGCAAGCGACAGTCAGCGGCGGCAGTAGCAACACCGCCAAAGGTGACGCTGCCAGCGTCAGCGGCGGCCAAGAGAATGTCGTCATTGGGCCCGCGTCCAGCATCACCGGTGGTCGGTTCAACGTCACCACCACGATCAATTCTGATTGGACCACAATCAGCGGTGGCTTTAACAACTTTACGAGCGGCGCATACGCGAGCATCAGCGGCGGCGACGATGTTCTCTGCGCATCCGACACCTGCGGCGAAGGCACGATCAGTACGCCTGACTAACGTCTTTGCGAGGAGCGCAGCGACGAAGCAACCTGCCAGATCATGCGTGTTTGATGAGATTGCTTCGCTCCGCTCGCAAAGACCCCATTAAGATGGTGGCTATGGCTGGACTTGAACCAGCGACCTACGCATTATGAATGCGCCGCTCTAACCAACTGAGCTACATAGCCATATTTTTTCGCGGCTAAAGCCGCTCCCACGACCCATCGCGCAGGATCGACCCGAAGTCGCGGCTGAAGCCGCTCCCACGAGGCCGTGTCGCAAGCCGTCGCGCCGCAGAGGGATTGCGATTCTCCGGCGGTGTCGGCGGGCTGTCAAGCCACTCAGCCCTTGGCGCTGAGCTTGTCCTCGCGGGCCGTGATCAGGGCCATGAGGCGCTCGGCCTTGTGCGTGCTCTGCTCGATTTGACTGGTTATGGCCGCTTTTTGCTCTTCGGCAGTCACCGTCTTCAGCTGCTCCTGGGCGGCGGCGATACCGTCGAGCAGGGTCTTGTGGCGCTCGCGCACCGACTCCAGCGACTCGGCCTCTTCGGCTTTGTCAAAGACGACATCATCGGGTGATTTACCCTGCTCCGCCACTTTCCTGCGCCGGGATGCAGCAGGAATCACCTTGGTCGCAGGATCCAGCGCGCGGGTGTTCATAAAGTTTGGCGATACAATTTCCACGCCACCGCTGTGCAGGGCATCGAGCGCTGCCGCGCGCAGCCGCGAACGCGTGGCGATCAGCCCTTTCACCGGACGCAGGATGCCGGCAGCGCGATAAACCACGGAAAAATCGCCGAGCTCGACAACCTGGACAAAACCATCTTCCAGACCTGCATCAGCAACTGCCTTGAGCAGTAACTCCTCGATCACTTCGCGTGACACGTCATAGCCCAGGCTCAGCTGTACCGAAACGATGGTGCCTTCCTGCGAGCGCACCACCCGGTAGGGGTTGTTAATGAGATAAATATTGGAGAACGTCGTCAGGTCACTGGCTTCGGTCTGGATCTCGGTGTGTAACAGGTCCATCTCGGTGACGCGGCCGAAATGCTCGCCCACCTGCACATAGTCGCCGGGCTTGAATCCTCTGATTGAACGCAGCATCAGCCCGGCCATGGCATTACCGAGCACGGTTGTCGATGACAGGGCGATGGCGGCGCTGAGTACGATGCCAAAGAAACTCAATAGCTGGCCGCGGCGCGAGTCGCCCATGGGCGCGATGATGATCAGCGCCAGCATCGACAGCACCACGATGGTCGCCTGCAGTACCTGCAAGCGCGTCTGCATGGTCTCGCGCGAGGCGTAGCGCTTGCGCACCAGCCAGTTCAGGCCCAGCGCTACGGCAATCACAGCGGCAACCTGGGCAAAAACCCACAGGTTCCAGCTGACTACCTCTGCTATTCCGTCCATTCAGTGCTCACACGTTGAAGCGGAAGTGAATGACATCGCCCTCGGCCACTATATAGTCCTTGCCTTCCAGCCGCAGCCGGCCCGCTTCCTTCGCGCCATGCTCGCCACCGAGGCTGACAAAGTCATCGTACGCGATTACCTCGGCGCGAATAAAGCCGCGCTCGAAGTCGGTGTGTATTTCACCGGCTGCCTGCGGCGCGGTCGAGCCGATACGCACCGTCCAGGCCCGTACCTCTTTCGGCCCCGCGGTAAAGAAGGTCTCCAGGCCCAGCAATTTATACGCCGCCCGGGAAACCCGGTTCAGCCCTGGCTCCGCCATGCCCAGTTCGGCGAGAAACTCCTGCTTGTCAGCCTCGTCCAGCGTGGCGATTTCCGCCTCCAGCGCGGCACAGACCGCAACCACCCCGGACCGCTCGGCTGCGGCAATCTCACGCAGCTGGTCCAGTCGCGGATTGTTCTCGAAACCGTCCTCGTCGACGTTGGCGATATAAAGCACCGGCTTGGCCGTCAGCAGGTGCAGCTCGCGCAGCGCTGTGCGGTCATTGTCGTCCAGCACCATCGCGCGCACGGCAACGCCTTCGGCCAGCGTGTCGTGCACCTTTTTCAGCAGGTCACGCCAGGCAATATCTTCTTTCTTTCCCGTTTTGGCGTTGCGTTCGGCCTTGTCGAGGTTTTTCTCCACCGTTGCCAGGTCGGCCAGCGCCAGCTCGGTGTTGATGGTTTCTACATCCGACTCAGGGTCGACGCGCCCGGCGACGTGGGTAACGTCATCGTTTTCGAAGCAGCGCACTACATGCGCAATGGCATGAGTCTCGCGGATGTTGGCGAGAAACTTGTTGCCGAGCCCCTCACCTTTGGATGCGCCCGCCACCAGCCCGGCGATGTCGACGAACTCGACCGTGGTGGGCAGAATTTTCTGCGGTTTTTCAATCGCGGCGATCCGGTCAAGCCGTGGGTCAGGCACCGGCACAATGCCGACGTTCGGGTCGATCGTGCAGAACGGGTAATTCTCGGCAGCGATTTCGGCCGCAGTCAGCGCATTGAACAATGTCGATTTACCAACATTCGGCAGGCCGACGATGCCGCAGCGGATCGGCATCAGCCCTTCCCCGTGTGCAGCTTGGTCATCGCTTTTTCAAAACCCTCACGCACCAGCAGCGGCATAACATCGGCAGCGTCGGCAATGGATTCGTGAATCATGCGGCCATCGTCGATTGACGGCTTGCGCAGCACGTAGTTGGTCACCGCGTTCTTGTTACCCGGATGTCCTACGCCAAGGCGCAGGCGGGCAAAATCCCTCCCGATCTGCGCGACGATATCGCGCAGTCCGTTGTGACCACCGTGGCCGCCACCCAGCTTCAGCCGCGCGCTGCCCGGCGGCAGGTCGATCTCATCGTGTACCACGAGTATTTTCTCAACCGGCACT